>JBAVQT010000531.1:0-15444 GCA_049694295.1 Candidatus Acidiferrales bacterium | reverse complement strand
AACTTGATGCGAAAACTCGAGCGCGAAGTGGATATCATGGAGACGCGCCCCATGGGGCTGTAGCTGCCCGCAACAGCGGGAGCGACGCGCGAATAATCGCCCGTAGAAAAAAGCCCAGGAAATTAATCCGATGAAAATAAAGTTCGTCTGTGCGATTGGCCTTTCGGCATTGCTCGCGGTCACTGCGGCTTCGAGCGCGTTGGCCCAGGCCACCGCGCTCCCGGCTTCGCGAAAATCCAAGTCCACAGCCGAACCGGACCGCCTGGGCCTCACTTGCCGGCAAATCCTGCAAATCTCCTCGAGCGATTGGATCGCGAAATATCTCCAAGAAAAGGATTCATCCACTCCGCGCACCAAAGACGGTATCGATGGCGCCACGCTTCGCGCCATCGCCGCCTATGGCAAATGTTACGACGCGCAAACCGATCGCCTCGCCTCTAAGCTCGGCCGCTCCGGCAAAGGTCCGCTGATGGGCGTGCGCGGAAATTTCGGCGACTTCGAAAAGGCGGTCAAAGATTTCACCTTGCTCGCTCTCCGGAATTCGCAGCCCCCAGCCGACCCGGTGAAATCCGCCTACGCCGCTCTCTACGAAAAGCAGTTTCGCTTCGCCTTTTATGAGAGCTACGATCCCAATGCTCCCAAACCCCCCGCGGATGCTTCCATCTCCTCCGCGGCACAGCAATCCAATGCACGTACCGGCGCGCTGCCTGCAGCAAAATCTCCCAGCGCGAAAACTTCGGGCCCTGCTGCCGCGCCCCCAGCAGCCGACGAATCCGCCGCCAGCGTCCCGCCCGGCAACGCCGGCGATTTCTCGAAAGCCAAAAATCATTTCGGCATACTCCTGGCCGCGCTGCCTCCTGACCAGATGCACCAGCTGCACGCATCCTTCGGGCGTATTCTCGCTGCAAACCAGGTCAGCCAGAGCACTCGCCTCTCCGTCTATCGTTACGCAATTTTTCTTCTCGAACCTCCCTCCGATAAGCCTTTCGCGCCGCCGCCGTTCTAACCCCAGTCACCGCTGGCGGCTCGCGCCCGCCTCTGATACCCTTTTTCGTCTTTACCTCAGGAGAACCTATGAAGCTTTTCGCGCGATGGATCGCCTCCGCCGCTCTTTGCCTCGCTCTCAGCGCCGCTGCTCACGCCCAGCAACCGCAAGCTCATCTCGATCCCGCCACCCGCCAGCTCTCGCACGACATTTTCAAGCAGTTGATCGAGATCAATACCACTGATTCGGTCGGCAGCACCACCGTGGCCGCGCAAGCCATGGCTCAGCGCCTCCTCGACGCTGGTTTCCCCGCGGCTGACGTTCAGGTCCTGGGCCCCAACTCGCGCAAGGGCAACATGGTCGCGCGTCTTCACGGCACCGGCAAACACAAGCCGATACTTTTCATCGGTCACCTCGACGTGGTCGAAGCCCGCCGCGACGATTGGACCACCGATCCTTTTCAATTCGTCGAAAAGGACGGCTACTACTACGGCCGCGGCACCGAAGACATGAAGTCCGAAGACGCCATTCTGGTCACCAATTTCATTCGCTTGAAAAAAGAAGGCTATCAGCCCGATCGCGATCTCATTCTCGCGCTCACCGCCGACGAAGAAGGCGGCAAATCCAACGGTGTTGATTGGCTGCTTCGCAACCATCGCGATCTGATTGACGCCGAGTTCGTCATCAATCCCGATGGCGGCGGCGTCGAATTGCAAGACGGCAAGCCCGTTCTCGTCTCGATGGACGCCACCGAAAAACTTTACGCCGACTATCAGCTCGAAGTTCGCAATCGCGGCGGCCACAGTTCTCTGCCCGTGCCAGATAACGCCATCTACCAGCTCGCCGAAGGCCTCATACGCCTTTCGCATTACCAGTTCCCATTCGAGCTCAACTCTGTCACCCGCTCCTATTTCGAGCGTTCCGCCGCGGTCGAAAGCGGACAAACTGCCGCCGACATGCGCGCCATCCTGAAAAGTCCTCCCGATCGGGAAGCCATAGCGCGCCTCTCGCAGGACGCGCTCTACAATTCCACCATGCACACCACCTGCGTCGCCACGCGCCTCGAGGCCGGCCACGCCAACAACGCCCTGCCGCAGACCGCCCGCGCCAACGTCAATTGCCGCATTCTGCCCGGCCATTCCCGCGAACAGGTGCGCCAGGATCTCGTTCGCGTGCTTGCCGATTCGCAGATTGCCGTGCGCTGGGTGGATACCGACGGCAATGTTCATGACGTCGCGCCCGATCAAGTCGCCCTGCCTCCAGTTCCGCTTCGCCCTGACGTCATGGGCCCGCTCGAAAAAGTGGCGGCGGAAATGTGGCCCGGGGCGCCGGTCATTCCGTCCATGGCCACCGGCGCCTCCGATGGCGTCTACACCAACGCCGTCGGAATTCCCACCTACGCGATTTCCGGCACCGCCATCGAACAGGGAGACGACCGCTCCCACGGTCGCGATGAGCGCGTTCTCATCGAGTCGTATTATCGCGGCGTCGAGTTCTACTATCTCTTCATCAAGGCGCTCGCGCCGCAATAGCGGGCGCCTGCGCCGCACCTCGCAGAGGGAGCCGGCGAATGGGTCTGATGCGACGCTCGCTTCTCGCCATATCGCGCAGCGCTTCCCTGCGTCTGCGTGCGCCGCGTTACCCCTTCGTCCGCCGCACCGTCTCGCGCTTCATGCCCGGCGAGCGCGCCGAAGACGCGATCGCCGCCGCACGCACTCTGGCCGCCGCCGGCTTGCGGGTCGCGCTGACGCATCTCGGCGAAAACATCACCGAGCGCGCCGAAGCCCAGGCTGTTACCGAACAATATCTCCGCGTGTTTGAAGAACTCCGAGCCGTCGCTTTACCCGCCGACATTTCGCTCAAGCTCACGCAGCTCGGCCTCGATATTGACCCCGAATTCTGCAGCGCCAATCTCGCGCATCTCCTCGACGCCGCGCCTGCAGACAACACAGTCTGGCTGGATATGGAGCAGAGTCCTTATGTTGACTCGACGCTCGAAATTTTTCGGCGCGCGCGCACTGATCTGCAAGCGAACCGCAATCGTCCCCAAAAAGTCGGCGTCTGCATTCAGGCCTACCTCTATCGCTCCGAGCCAGACATCGCCGCGCTCATCGCCTCGGGCGCGACAGTCCGTCTCGTTAAGGGCGCCTACAATGAACCCTCCGAGATCGCGTTTCCGCGCAAAGCCGATGTAGACGAAACCTACTTTTATCTCGCGCAAATGCTCCTCGGCGCGAATGCCCGCGCCGCAGGAGTTCGCGCCGTCTTCGCCACCCACGACCGCACATTGATCGCGCGCATTGCCGCGTGGGCTGCCTCGCAAGGCATTCCCAATGGCCAGATCGAGTTTCAAATGCTCTTTGGAATTCAACGCGCCGAGCAGTTGCGTCTCGCGCAGGCGGGGTATCGTTCCGGAGTGCTGATCGCTTATGGCTCGTTCTGGTTTCCCTGGTTCATGCGGCGCCTCGCCGAGCGGCCTGCCAACGTGCTGTTCCTCGCCCGCAATTTTTTCGCGCGCTAGCACTCCATCAATTCGGCCGCACGCCCCTCAAACGAACACACGCGCGCGCGCCATCGCAATAATTCGCGATTCCCTTGAGCATTTTTGTCTTGTGGATTTACCGCGTGCGTTCGTCGCGCTCGATCTTGCCGTCTCGCAACCGGATCACCCGGTGCGCGTGCGCCGCGATATCCGGCTCGTGCGTCACCAGAATGATCGTATTGCCGCTCTCGTGCAGCCGCGCAAAGAGCCCCATGATTTCCTCGCCCGTCTGCGAATCCAGATTGCCCGTCGGCTCGTCAGCCAGCAAAATCGACGGCGCATTCACCAGCGCTCGCGCGATCGCCACCCGCTGCCGCTGCCCGCCCGATAGCTCGTTCGGCTTGTGCAGCATTCGGTCCGCCAGGTCCACCTGCGCCAGGGCTTGCTTCGCCCGCCCCAGCCGCTCTTCTGATGGCGTGCCGTTGTAAATCATCGGCAGCTCCACATTGTGCAGCGCCGTCGCCCGCGCCAGCAGATTGAAAGTCTGAAAAACGAATCCGATTTCCTTGTTGCGGATGTACGCCAACTCGTCGTCATCGAGCTCGCTCACCAGCCGCCCGGCCAGCCAGTAATAGCCCTTCGTCGGCGTGTCCAGGCATCCAATCAAGTTCATCAGAGTGGATTTGCCGGAACCCGACGGGCCCATGATCGCCACATACTCGCCCTTGCGAATCTGGATGTTCACGCCGCGCAGCGCGTGCAAATGTTCCGATCCCATCTCATACGTCTTCCAGAGCTCTTCGGTCTGAATGACAATGCCGGAATCGACCAGGTCCTGCCGGAAACTCCGTGCAGGCGTCAGTTCTTCAACCGCCATAATCTCGATACTCCTGAATTTCCCAGCTGTTTAGCTGGACGTATCCATAATCATCTTCGGCGCCGAATTATCCACCTTCACTCGCGCGCCCGGCCGCAGCGTTCGCAGCGCTTTGTAGGTTCCCGTGACGATAGTATCGCCTTCTTTCAATCCACTGGTCACTTCTATATCCGTCACGCCGCTGATCCCCGTGCTCACCGGAACGAACTGCGCCTTGTTGTCGCGGATCACAAACACGCCGGTCACATCCGTCTTCGCCGCGCCCGGGCCCGCGTTTGCATCCGGTTTCGGCGCCGCTAGTGTCACGTCGGACGATTTCGTGCCATGCTCGGCTGCCAGAATATCTTTTTCCGTCCGCACCGCCAGCGCCTGAATCGGCACCGTCAGCGCGGAAGTCTTGTGCGCCGTCTGAATTTTTGCCGTAGCGGAAAGCCCCGGCCGCAGCGACGCCGGCGGATTATCCAGCGTCACCACCACTTTGAAATCCCGCGCTTCCTGCGTGTTCGCCGTCGCTTGCGTGGTCGCCGCCTGTCCCGAAGATCGCAGGATGGCCAGCTCGCCTACTTGCGTCACTTGTCCCTTGAAAACTTTCCCCGGCAGCGCGTCAATCGTCACGTTCGCCGGCTGTCCCTGCTTGACGTTGGTGATATCCGTTTCGTCCACTTTCACTTCCGCCGTCACCACGCTCATGTCCGAGATGGTCATCAGAAAGCTGCCTTCCGCATTCTGAATTCCGGGCACCACGTTCTCTCCCACCCGCACCGCAATGTAGCTTACGATTCCCGCAATCGGCGCTCGGTAGGTCGTCTTCCGCAGCACGTCTCTCTGGTGCGTCAGCACCGCCTGGGATTCCTCGATGGTCGAATGCTGCTGCTCCCGCGACGCCTGCGTTTCCGCCACCTGCGCCTGACTCGCCTTTAGCGCCGCGCCAGCCGCGTCAAACGTCGCCTTGCTCGCGTCAAAATCCTGCTTCGAGATCAACTGTTCCGCGTAAAGCTTCTGCGTCCGACCCCAGTCGAATCCGGCCTTGTCCAGGTCCGCTTGCCGTTGCGCCATGGTCGCCACCGCCGACTCGTAATTGGCGTCCGCCACCTTTAGCCCATCTTCAGACGCCTGCAAGCTGGCCTCTTGAGCCACCACATCGGAAGTAGGCTGTATGTTCTCCAGCTTCAGGAGCACATCGCCCTTCTTCACCATATCGCCTTCTTTCACCACAATATCCGTAATCTTCCCAATCCCCTCGCCCAGCACGTTCGTATAGTTCTTCGGCCGTACCTCGCCCGATGACGTCACAATCGAAGTGATATCCTGGCGCACCACCTGGCCGCTCTGGACCGTCTCCACTCCCTTGTTCGTCTCATAGACGCTGACCAGCACGATTATCAGCAGCGCCACCGCCGCGCCTACGCCGATAGCCACTTTTTTCCACGACTTCATTGCATCAGCCCTCAGGATTTAGGGTTCGGAGACCCAAGACCTTCCAATTCTCGTATACGCTCGAGTGGCTCGGAATGTTTCCGAGTTTAGACGGATGAAAACCGTTTAAGAGAGGCTCAGGCGCTACCTGCCGTATGAGTTCCGGGTCACAATTTCGACCCTCAATCCTCGTCGGGGCTCCCGCCGTCGGCCCCCTGGCACCCATCATAAGTCAACTATTCTAGTTCGATTGTCCACCGAAGGAAACAGTTGTTCATGCCCCGCCCACCCCGCCGTCGCCTTGCGGAGTACCTTCTCTCAGTCGCCCGCTGAGCCACCTTCCAACCCGAGGCAACCCCCAGTCTGGCACCGGATTCCAACCATACGCGTGGTGTCTGGGGACAGGAATCATTCGTTGACCTGTACCGACGTACAGGCTAGAATTCAGCTTCCCGATTTGGGTTGGAGTGCGATCATGCGCGTTTGCGCAAACTTCTTTCTTTTTGCTGTTTTAGCCGGGGGCTTGGCTCTCCCGCTCGGAGCTTTCCCGCAGGATCAGTCCCAGCAAAGTCCCGCTCCGGACCAACCCAAGAATCCCGATCAGCCTCAAGATCAAAAGACCGCCAAGCAACTCCAAAAGGAACGCTCCAGGCGAGACAAGGACCTCTACAAGGAACTCGCCAGCCCTTACCGCAAATGGCTCGATGAAGACGTCGTTTACATCATCACTTCGGAAGAACGCAGCGCTTTCCTTCATTTGACCACCAACGAAGAGCGCGAACAGTTCATCGAACAGTTCTGGGCACGCCGCAATCCAGATCCCGATTCCCCGGAGAACACTTTCAAGGAAGAGCATTACCGCCGCATTGCCTACGCCAACGAGCACTATGCTTCCGGCATCCCCGGTTGGAAGACTGATCGCGGCCGCATTTACATCATGTGGGGGCCAGCCGACGAAGTGGATTCCCATCCTTCGGGCGGCAGCTACGAACGCCCCTCGGAACAAGGCGGCGGCGAAACCTCCACTTATCCTTTTGAAGACTGGCGCTATCGCTATCTCGAAGGCATCGGCGAAAACGTCGAAATCGAATTCGTCGATCCCACCATGACTGGCGAGTATCACCTCACCATGGACCCCAGCGAAAAGGACGCCCTCATGTACGTCCCTGGCGCCGGTTTGACCATGGCCGAGCAGATGGGAATGTCCGATAAGACCGCCCGCTTCAATAATACCGACGGCACCCACGACGCCGCCCCTCTCGGCGGCACCACCGAGAACATGAATGAATTCACGCGTCTCGAGCTTTACTCCAAGATTCAGCAGGCGCCCCCGGTCAAGTTCAAAGATCTCGAGACCGTGGTCAATTCCCGTGTGGTCCGCGATCAGGTGAAGTTCGATTACCGCTTCGACTATCTGCGCATCACCTCCGACACCGTTCTCGTCCCTATCACCGTCCAGATTCCCATGAAGCAGCTCACCTTCCAGGAAAAGGACAGCGTGGATTCCGCTACCATCAACCTTTTCGGGCGAATCACCAGCCTCTCCGGCCGCATCGTGCAGACCTTTGAAGACACTGTGCATCGCGATGTCCCCGCTTCGCTTCTCCAAAAATCGCTCGGCAGCGCCTCCATTTATCAGAAGGCTGTTCCGCTCAGCCCCGGTCTCTACAAACTTGACTTGGTTTTAAAAGACGTCAATAGCGGCAACGTCGGTGTTGTTGACGTTGCTTTGCGCGTGCCCCGCTTCGAAGATGACCAGCTCTCCTCCAGTTCCCTGATCCTGGCCGACCAGATTTCGCCAGTCTCCGCAAAAGACATCGGCCTCGGCCAGTTCGTTCTCGGCGATGTTAAGGTCCGCCCCAAAATGGACAGCACCTTCGCGTCCAGCGACGCCATGGGCGTTTTCCTCCAAATCTACAACCTCAAAGTTGACGATAAAACGCACCGCGCGGATGCTTCGGTGGAATATCGCGTCCTCAAGGACAACCAGCCCGTCCTCAAATTTGACGTTGCCAGAGATAAACTCCCCGAGCACGGCGAGGAAATGACTCTCCAGAATCTCGTCACTCTCGGCTCTCTTGCTCCCGGCAAATATAAGCTGGAAGTCTCCATCACCGATAATCTCGCCAAACAAACCATCACTCCCGCCGCTGACTTCATCGTCAAGGCGGCTCCTGTCGCGAGCGCCACCCCGCAAGGGAGGTAAAGCATCGTGAGTCTACGAATGGTTCGCGCGCTAGGCCTCGCGGCGTTTTTCTTTCTGATCGCGTTGCCTCTTGCCGCTGCGCAGGACGCTGGAAAAATTTCCGGCCTGGTTGTTGACGCCGGCGGCACTCCTCAAATGGGCGCCACCGTCTTCGTCTCCGCCGAACAGCTCTTGTCCTCCGCGCCCATCGAGGTGCTCACCAATGATCGTGGCCGCTTCTCCACCGCCACGCTCGCCCCCGGCATGTATTCGGTCAAGGTCACTCTCGCTGGTTTCCTCCCCGCGGTTGACCAGCACATTCTTGTCACCGATCAGCGCGGCACGTTGCTCGAAATCGTTCTCGGCTCCATGTTCTCTTCGCTCGACAAAATGCGCCACGATCCCAATCAGCCCGTCCCCGCCGATGAATGGTCCTGGGTGTTGCGCGCCTCTGCCGCTACGCGGCCTGTTCTGCGTTGGAATAACGACGATCTCGAATTTGGCGGCGATCCACTCGCTCTCGACGCCAGTGGTCAACCTATCCTTCACGGCCGTCTGGACCTCACTGACGGCAGCGATCATCCCGGCTCCATCTCCAATCTCGCCGATTCTCCCGCTACCGCTTTCGCGTATGCCTGGACTCTCGGCGGTCACGCCAAAGTTCTCATGGCCGGCCAGTTCAGTTATGACGGCGCCACCCCAGCCGGCGGCATCTCCACTGAGTGGCTGCCCTCCGGCGAAGTTGGGGTTGGCCCCTCGACCAGCGTTTTGATCCGTGAGTCGCGCGTTGGTCCAGACGGTCCCGTGTTTCGTGCCTTCCGTATCGCGCACGATGATCAATTTTCCATCGGCGATCGTGTCACCGTCCGCTATGGCGCCGATTACCTGATGGCCGGTCTCGATGGCACCACCCAGGCTCTGCGTCCCCGTGCACAGGTGGCTATCGTGATGGCTCCCGGCTGGCTTGCTTCCATCACCGTTGCAGAGCACCCCTGGCAAGGTTCGTCGGCCTCAACTTCCGATCTGCAAGACGCGATGAATACCCTCGACGCGCTGCCCACTTTGCTCCTTCGCAACGGCCGCCCGATTCTTGCCGACGGTCTGCATGAGGAGCTCGCTGTCGAACGCATCCTCGATAAGAACGATTCGCTCACCGCCGCCGTCTTCCACGATCGCTCGAATCAAACTGCGGTCTTCGGCCGCGGCGCCGTTTCCGGCGGCGATTATCTTCCCGATGTTTATTCCGACGTCTTCGCCTATGACGCCGGAGCTTCCAGCTCTACCGGCGTCCGTCTCGCCTATCGCCGAAAAGTCTCTGACACTACTGACGCCACTTTCGTCTACTCCTACGCCGGAGCGCTGGCCCCCGCGGACGAATTGGCCTCCGCCGCTTTGCGCGACCAACTTTCCACGCAATATCGTTCCAGCGCCGCCGCTCGAATTTCCACTCAAATCCCCCGCCTGCATACCAGGCTCTCCACGGGCTACAAATGGCTCAGTGGCTCCGCTGTTTCTCCCCAGGACGCCTGGGGTGAAGCCATTTACCACGTGGACCCGTATCTCAGCATCCAATTGCGTCAGCCCTTGCCCTCCTTTATTCCCGGCCATGTCGAGGCGCTCGTCGACGTCGGGAACCTCCTCAAGCAGGGCTACGTCCCGATAGCCACTGCCGATGGCAATGTCATTCTCGTCCCTTCGTATCGCTATCTGCGCGGCGGGTTGAGTTTCCAGTTCTAAGCTCGGTTCCCTCCTACGGGAATTGGGAAGAGAGCTTCCACAAATGGGATTTGTCTACAATTTATATCCGGAACCTCTCCTAACCGCCACAAAATGTGACTCTTATTGCTACCCGTTTCTCACATCCCCTGGTACCAGACGTGCTAGCATTCTGATGGGTGCGGCGCGGGTGTCCCTGCAATGAACGATAGTCTGCAAATGCGGCTCGGCGCGGTCCTTTTGGCCCTCGTCACGCTTGCGGCTGTCATTTTTGCCGTCCTCAATTTCGATCAGCGTTCCCGCTATCTCCTCCCAGACGATGGCGTCACCTGGATGGACACTTCCCAGGGCGTGGTTGCGTTCCACGTCGTTCCCGATTCCCCTGCCGCCAAAGCCGGTATCCGCCAGGGCGACGCCGTCCAGTCCGTTCGCGGCATGGACATTCATCAGGCCACCGACGTCACCCGCATGCTTTTCCATGTCGGTCCCTGGTCCGAGGTGAAGTACAAAATTCTTCGCGGGGGCGTCTCCTTCGAAACTCCGCTGGTCACCGCGCCTCAGGAAAACGCCTCTTCCATCGAGAGCTACCTCCGCATCACCGCGCTTCTCTATCTTTTCATCGGCTTGTTCATTTTCGTCCGCCGCTGGAGCGCCCCTCGCGCCGTTCATTTCTACGTTTTCTGCCTGGTCTCTTTCGTTCTCTACAGTTTCCATTACAGCGGCAAGCTCAATTCCTTCGACCAGACCATCTACTGGGGCAACGTAGTCGCCTGGCTCCTGCAGCCCGCTCTCCTCGTGCATTTTGCGCTCGTGTTTCCCGAGCGCCGGGGCGTCCTCTGGCCCAAACTCGTCGCCGTTTACAGCTTTCCCGCTGCTCTCTTCGCGCTCCACGCCTTCGTCGCCAGCGGCACGCTCGATTTCATGCCTTCGATCGGCAATCGCAACCGGCTCGACAGCATGGAACTGCTCTACCTGGGCGTCTACTTCCTCACCGCCGCCGGTATTTTTCTCGCCAGCTATTTCCGCGCTCCCAGCGGCGTCCTGCGCCAGCAATTGAAGTGGGTCACCGCCGGCACCTTCGCGGGAATTCTGCCGTTCTTTCTTTTTTACATTCTTCCGCTCATCGCCGGCTCCGTGCCCGCGCCTTGGATGAAATTTTCCGTTTTCTCGCTGGCCCTCATCCCCCTCTGCTTTGGCTACGCCATCATTCGCTATCGCTTGATGGACGTGGACATCATCTTCAAGCGCGGCCTCGCTTACACCTTCGCCACCGCGGGAATCGTCGCCATATATTTTTCCGCCGTCGCGCTGATCGGCGAGATGTTTCACACCGCTCTGCCCTCCGGGCGCGGTGGCGTGGTTCTAGCTATCGTCGTCGCGGCATTTCTTTTCCAGCCGCTGCGTGATTGGGTGCAGGCCCGCCTCGATCGCTTCTTCTATCGCGATCGCCTCGATTACCGCCGCACGCTCATCGAATTCGGCCGCGCCCTCACCAACGAAGTCCGGCTCGAGCCGCTGCTCGGCTCCGCTCTCGATCGCATCTCGCAAACGCTGCTGGTGGACCGCCTGGCTGTCTTCCTCGAGGATCCCGCGCAACCCGGCACGTTCGTCCTCTCCCGCTCCATGGGACTTCGCCCGGAGGGTCCGTTGGATCTCGCCTTTCTCGATCCCGCCCGCCCGGCGCTCGAACGTGGCTGTCTCTTTTTCGAATCCGCCGCCAACGCCGCCCAGGAAACCGATTCCGTCCGCCGCACTCTGGAAGAGCTCGACCTCAACTATTTCATCGCCTGTCGCTTCCGCGAACGCACCGTCGCTGTTCTTGGTCTTGGCAAAACCGTCGACGGCGATTATCTCTCCACCGACGACCTCGAACTTCTCTCCACCATCGCCGGCTACGTGGCCATCGCCATCGAGAATGCTCGCCTCTACCAATCGCTCGAGCAGAAAGCTGTGCAGATCGAGCGCCTCAAGGACTTCAGCGAGAATATCGTCGAGTCCCTCAAAATCGGCGTCCTCACCGTGGACCTCGAGGACTGCATCGAATCCTGGAATCCTCAGTTGGAAGATTTGCTCGAGATTCCCCGCGCGGAAGCTCTGCGCCGACGCGTCACCGAAATTCTTCCCTCCGATCTCGTCGCCGAAATCGCTTCCCGCGCCGATGGCGAGCATGTTTCCGGAATTTACAAATTTCATCTCAACGCCCGCAGCGGCCGCCATCTCGTCGTCAACGTCTCCATCGCCCCGCTCGTCGGCAAGGATGGCGCGCGCCTCGGCCGCCTCGTCTTGATTGACGACATCACCCAGCGCGCTCGTCTCGAAGAGCAGATGATTCAGACCGAGAAGCTGACTTCTCTCGGTCTGCTCGCTGCGGGTGTCGCCCATGAAGTCAACACCCCGCTCGCCGTAATATCCAATTACATCCAGATGCTCGCCAAGCAGATTCCCGCCGACGATCCGCGCCAGAAAACCATCGACCGCATCGTCAAGCAGACTTTTCGCGCCAGCGAAATCGTCAACAATCTTCTCAATTTCTCGCGCACCGGCGCCGCGCAGCTCGTCCAGTTGGATCTCAATTCCGTTCTGGAAGAAACTCTCACTCTCGTCCAGCACCCCTTCAAATCCGCTCAGGTCAATGTCATCAAAAATTACACACAGGAACTGCCGCCCGTCCTCGGCTCCATGACTCGGCTCCAGCAAGTCTTCCTCAATCTCTTTATGAACGCGCGCGATGCCATGCCCGGCGGCGGCATGCTCGAAGTCCGCACCTGGGCGCGCAACGGTTCCGTCGAAGTCGAAGTCACTGACACCGGTTCGGGCATTTCTCCCGAGCATCTCCATCGCATCTTCGATCCATTTTTCACCACCAAGGCCACCGGCAGGGGCACCGGGCTGGGTCTTTCCGTGAGCTATGGAATCATCAAGGAGCACGCGGGCAAAGTGGACGTTCGCTCCACGCCAGGCAAAGGCACCTCCTTCCGCCTGGAATTCCCCGCGGCGCGGAAAGCAGTCCATGCCTAGAGGATCCATTCTTGTGGTTGATGACGAAGCGGAAATTCGCGAAGGTCTCGAAGCTCTCCTCACCACCGAAAATTTCGACGTCACCCTCGCCGAAACCGGTGAATCCGGCCTGCAAAAGCTCGAAGAGCGCCCCTTCGACCTGTTGCTCCTCGACGTCAGCCTGCCTGACCGCAATGGCCTCGATCTTCTCCGCGAGATTCACCGCCGCGATCCCGGCCTTTCCATCATTCTCATCACCGCCTTTGGCTCCATCGATATGGCGCGCCAGGCCTTCAAGAGCGGCGCTCGCGATTACATCACCAAGCCTTGGTCCAACGACGAGCTCATCGCCCAGATTTCTCTCGCCATCGAAGGCCGCCGCCTCCGCGAGGAAAACGTCCAGCTCAAGCGCGCTTTCAAACAGCGCTACAATTTTCCCAACATCGCCGGCAAGAGCGAAAAAATGCTGGCCTTGCTCGATCTTGTCACCCAGGTCGCGCCCTCCCGTTCCACCGTGTTGATTTCCGGCGAGAGCGGCACCGGAAAAGAGCTCATCGCCAAGGCCATCCACGCGGCTTCCACTCGCGTGGACAAAGCTTTCATCCCCATCAACACCGGTTCGATCCCCGTGGACCTTCTCGAGTCCCAGCTCTTCGGACACGTCAAGGGCGCCTTTACCAGCGCCGTCGCCTCCAAGAAGGGTCTCTTCGAGGTCGCCGATCAAGGCACCATCTTCTTCGACGAAATCTCCACCGTCAGCCCGGAAACCCAGGCCAAGCTCCTGCGCGTCATTCAGGAGCGCGAGTTCATGCGCCTCGGTGGCACCGAAACCATCAAAGTTGACGTTCGCATCCTCGCCGCCTCCAACGAAGATCTGATCAAGCTCGTCCGCGAGGGCCGTTTCCGCGAAGACCTCTTTCATCGCTTGAACGTCATCTCCCTCCACCTCCCTCCGCTTCGCGAGCGCAAGGAAGACATCCCGCTGCTCGTTGAGCGCTTCCTCGACCAGACTTGCCGCGAAAATTCCAAGCCGCTGCGTAATTTCAGCCACGGCGCCATGAAACTTTTGATGGACTACGATTGGCCCGGCAACGTGCGCGAACTCGAAAACGTCGTCGAGCGCGCCGTCGTTCTCTCCACTCAGGACCACATGGACGCCGACCTTCTGCCCGAAAGTGTCCGCACCCGCGAAATCGTAAAAGGCGTCCGCCTCCAGCTTGCTGAATTTCTGCCGCCGCTTCCCGGCGACATGGGATCGCGAGTCGCCGTGCCGCCGCCTTCGCTCTTTGAAATTCTCGAAGAGGTCGAGCGCCGCATCATCATTGACATGCTCGAACGCACCAACTGGAATCAGACCGAAGCCGCCGAGCGCTTCCAGGTTCCGCTTTCCACCCTCAACCAAAAAATCAAGCGTCTCGGCATTGAAACTCGCCGCCGCCCCGGCCTGCCCCGCGCCGCTGCCGCCGCCTTCGGCGATGAGCACGCCGAATTCTCTACCGGAAAATAATTCGCATCGCTGTGCGGGAATTCTCGTCTCGGTCGAGGCGAGATGCGTGCAGTGTGGATGCCTGCGAAGCGGTCGTGAAGGACCTGCCAGGAAAATTCGGGGAAACTCAGGAAACCAGCGCCCGTCCGGCAATGCTTTCCAATATCCGATACGGCGCCACCTGCGGAGCCACCAGCGCTCCAGGTGGAATCAGCATCGTCTGCTCTAGCGCATACTGCCCCGAAAGTGCGGCGTGCGCCACACCATCGGTAAACACAATCCACGTCGTCAGCGGCGGGAATTCCAGCCGAATTTTTTCGCAGTCTGCCTGGAATGCCGTGTTTTCCTTGAGATAATCGTGAAATCGCAGCATGAACATGTCGTACGGCGTGCGGCCCATTCCGCGGAAACCAAGCTTGGCGCCCCAATTCTGCACGGTGCGCGCCAATAATCCGTCGTCCTCCGCGATTTCGCGTAGCCCCGCGGCCTCCGCGTACCTGTGCGCCAGCCCTGCGAACCCTTCGGTCGTGTTCCACACGCGCGGCTTCGCCGGATTCAGATTCGTAAAGACCCGCAAAATGCGTCCGCCTCGCGTCGGCCGGCTCGGAAACGCATCCACGTGCAGCAAATCGTTGCGCTTATGCAGTGGCAGGTTGCGATCCTGTTCCTCCAGCGGCCGGAAGCTGGCGAAATCAACCACCCACCGGCTGGCGTAAGGCGCCAGGAATTTCCGCAGAAACTCGATCGTCTGCGCGCTGTAATTTCGCAAAATCGCGTGCAGCCGCCCCACCGTTTTCGCGTCGCCCGCCACGCCGCGCAAAATATCGTCCGCCGGGCGGTACGACACATTCTTGTGAAGCCGCAGCTCCGTCCACTCTTGCGCCAGCAAAAATTCTCTATCTTCCGCGGGCAGCAGGTAAGGAAGCTCTCGGAATGACAGTATCTGCCCGCCTTCCAACAACTCGCAGTAAGCCCGCGCGCGCGCTTCGCGCTGTTCCGGGCGCACCCACCCCGCCGGCATCCGGTAATCTTCCACCTGTATTAACGGCAGATTCGGCATCTTATGTTCAGCACCTAGCGCCACGGGCCGTGCGGCCCGCTTTGGAGTGCGGCGGCTCGCCGCCGCTTTCCAAGCCGAAGCTTGCTTCGGCGTTCGCCCAAAAACGCAAGTCCCGGATTCGTCGCGCCCCAGCCGTTTCTGCGATCGGCCTTTCCGCGAACTGCTCGGACCTCGGCCCTAGCCCCGCCAATCCAACCGCCGCATCGGACCCAGTTGCAGCGCGCTCGCCCGAGCACCGCT
>JBAVQT010000530.1:0-6934 GCA_049694295.1 Candidatus Acidiferrales bacterium | reverse complement strand
CGTCAGCGCGTAGCGATACAGCGCCAGATTGAAGATCGACGAAGCAGCCGACATCGTAGCCACCACCAGTTGCACGTACAGAGCCAGCACCACTAACGACGGAATAAACGCGCCGCGCGGAAGATTTGAGACCGCGAAAAACCACACCATGATTCCGCCAATCAGCGGAATCACGAATAACACTCCGAAGCTGATGCCCGCCACCACGTTTTCGCCCCACGTCTTGCGGAACAGCGTCGCCGAACGCTTCACCGCCTCCAGCGGCGAGAGGTCTTCGAAAGCCAGCACCGGAACCACGAAGTAGCACGCCAGCGTCCACGCCAGCCCAATCAGCCCGACCACGATTTTGCCCAGGAACCCCACGCGCTCCTGCAGCCAATTGAGGATTACTCCCACCGTCGCCGCAAACACCGCCCATTTGAAAATCGTCAGCCGCCGAGCCCAGGCCAGCGAAAGGCCATCCGAGAGAGTCCACGTGCCGCCACACATGCGGCTATTGGCCACGCCCACCAGCGCGACGTTGCAGAAAATCACCACGAAAAAATTGGCTACGTAGTAGAGAAACATCGCGAAGTACAGCTGAAACTCGTGCGGGCTGGTGACCATCGCGCGCCGCCCCATGTGGATGACCTGAATGTCGTAGCCGTAGGCCATCACGTAGATCCCGAAGAAGCCCCCGAGAGCCAGCGCCGAGCACAGCGTCGAGAGAATCGGAAGGACGATCAGTTCGGCGTCCGAGCGCAGCAGCGCCAGGCTGGTCTGCACCAAATCCCAGGTGACGGCGATTCGCGAGAACGGGTTCATTTTCCACCTTTAGGTTGCGACGAACGAGTGTCGAGCGACGTCGCCCTCTGTACCGATCCGGTGCAGCCTCCCCCGAAGAACCCCGGCCAGACAGCGCAAAAGGAAAGTTTGACCGACCCAAACCTCAAAAGGCGATGGTACGAAAGTACAGGCGTAGCCAAGGAGTAAAAGAGGTGCCAGCCAGGGCACCAGCGGGGGAATCGCAGCTAGCGGAAAGTTTCCGGAGCGTAGGCTATTGGAAAGGACTGTACCGTTTCGGGTGTGGCGATGAAAAAACGAAATGCGGAGATGGCTCCGCCACCCCTGCGCGCGAGCGATGAAACGTCGCCGGACAGCCCAAAATTGTCAGCCCAAGTAAGAAGCCTAGCGAGAGCGGAATGAGTTCGCGCAGCGACATCTCGGTGTTGATGGGGCGCGTCACAGCGGCCGCCGGCGAATATCTGCGCCAGCCGATGGGCTCACCTCAGGAGCACACCAACCGCCTGATGAAGAGGCTGGCCGAGTGGCCCAGATCGACGTGGTGGGTCGCCGCGATGTGGACGCTGCTAGTGGGCGGATACGCCGTGGCGGCGCTTTTCGCCAGCCGCGGGCCTGGATTGACGGCGTTCGGCGATATCGCGCAGGCGCTGGCCGCTGGATTTGGATGCGTCGGGCTAGGCCTCAACGCGTGGCATCGCCAGCGCCGCGCCAGAATCTTCTGGATGCTGCTGACACTGGGCTGCGCCGCGTGGTTCGCGGGCCAGTTGCTCTGGACGTATTTCGAAGTGATCCTCCACGCCGATGCGCCGAATCCCTTCATGGGCGATGTGATCCTGTTTTTGCATCCCGTGCCGATGATTGGCGCGCTCGCCGTTCGTCCCCATGATGACCGTGACGACTTGAACGTGCGCGTCCGCTATTTCGATTTTTCGCTGCTGCTGGCCTGGTGGGTTTTCCTCTACGTTTTCCTCGTAATCCCCTGGCAATACATCGCGCCAGACCTGATGCGCTACGGAAGCAGCTACAACGACCTCGCGGCCGTGGAAAACCTGGTGCTCACCGCCGGATTCGGCCTCTTCGTCCTGCGGACTCGCGGCAAGTGGCGCGAAATATACTTGCACCTCTTTAGCGCCTCGCTGCTCTACGCGGCGGCTTCCTATCTCTCGAATCGCGCGATTGACGTCCAGAGTTATTACACTGGCAGCGTCTACGATGTTCCCCTGGTCGCCTCGTTCGTCTGGTTTGGGACGGCGGGCATCGAAGCGGATCGCCTCGGGCTGCAGCCCGAAGGCTCTCCGGCGGGCAGCGCGAATGAACCCAGCCCGTGGCCATCGCGCGTGGCCCGCGCTGCGGTGATTTCAATTCCTCTGATGGCCGTGTGGAGCATGTGGCTCAGCGCAAATCCTCCGGTGGTAAGGAGCTTTCGGGTCGGCGTCACGCAACTTGTCCTGGTCGTGGCGGCCCTGCTGATGTTCAAGCGCCAATCCCTGGTGGACCGCGATCGCCTCCGCCTGGTGGCCTCGTCGCGCGAGGCGCTGCAAAACCTGCAGCATTTTCAGACTCAGATGGTGCAGACCGAGAAACTCGTGTCGCTGGGCCAACTCGCCGCCGGCGCGGCCCACGAGATCAATAATCCCCTCACGGGAATTCTCGGCTATTCGGATCTGCTAGTCGACGATACCTCTCTCGGAGAGCGCCAGCGCGCAGTCGCCGAAAAAATCCGCGCACTCTCGCGCCGGATCAAAACACTGGTGGGCAGTCTGTTGAGTTTTGCGCGCCAGGTGCCCTCCGAGCGTACCGAACTGGATGTCAACTCCGTCATCGCCAGCGCGCTGCATCTCAGCAACCTCGATTTGCGCAATACCCGCATTGAAGTGCTGACGTTCACCGACTCGCAGGTCCCTTTGTTGCGCGGCGACCAAAATCATTTGTTGCAAGTCATGTTTAACCTCATCAGCAATGCCGTGGACGCCCTCGAGGAATCGGGCGGGGGAAAATTGATGCTGCGCACGGCTCACGACGGCGACAACGTGATCGTCGAAGTCTCCGATACCGGACCAGGCATCAAAGCGCCGGCTCAGGTCTTCGATCCGTTTTTCACCACCAAGCCCGTCGGCAAAGGAACGGGGCTCGGCCTGAGCATCTGTTACGGAATCGTGCAGGATCACGGCGGGAAGATCGAATGCTACAACCGGCCGGAGGGCGGCGCGACTTTCAAGGTGACTCTGCCTCACGCGCTCGCCGCGGCTCGCGAAGAAGAAATGGCGGCGGTCACGCGAGAGCGCTAGCGCCCGCGGCGGTAGGCTACCTGTACCGAAGACGGGATACACGATTGAGTACAGTCCGGCGCGCCGGAGAGCCCAGGCCCTGTCGGCGAGCGGATAATAGAAGCAGCTGCGGTCAGCCCCGGGCCCCCCTCCTTCCGGAAGCTGCGGCGGAGGGATTCAATGGGTACCGTGAACGCTCCAGGCACCAAAGCAGGAGCAACGCCTCGCACTCCGGAGGCCTCGCGCGCTTCCAGCGCCGGGGAAACCTCGAAAATATTGGAGCAGCTCGCAGCGCCGCCCGCCAGTGCGCCCGCCACTCCGGCAATCGCCGCACCCGCCGGTCCCGGCAGCGTCAACGCCGTGGTGGGAGCGGTAGTGGCCGCGAGCGCCGCGGCAGCGTCCGTGGTGCCGAGCGTGGGCCTCCCGATCACCACCGCCAATATCATCGCTTCGATGATTCGCGCCGCAAAAAATACCAGCGACCTGATTTTTTCGCCGGGCCGCGCCCCGCAGGTCGACGTCAATGGCCAGTTGGTGCAGCTGAAAATCGCGGGCCTGGGCGTGCTCACTTCCGAAGACACCGCGCGCATCGCCGCCGATCTGATTGGCCGGAATTCGCAAGCGGTCGAAAAGCTGCGCACCGAAGGCTCCTGCGACATTTCATACAGCCTCGCCAAAGTCTCGCGTTTTCGCGTGAATATTTTCACCCAGCGCGGCACCTGCGCGATCGTGATGCGCGTGATCCCCAGCTCCGTCCCTGATTTCAAATCGCTCAAGTTGCCGCCCCAACTGGAGCAGGCCGCCGACGTGCGTCCCGGCATCGTGCTGGTCACCGGCCCCACGGGCAGTGGAAAAAGTTCCACGCTCGCGGCCTTCGTCAACAAGATCAACGAAGAGCAGTCCTGCCACGTCATCACCATCGAAGACCCCATCGAGTTCCTGCATCCCCACAAGCGCGCCACCGTCCATCAGCGCGAGCTGCACAGCGACACTCCGAACTTCGCTCTGGCATTGCGGGCTGCTCTCCGCCAGGCGCCCAGGATGATCCTGGTCGGCGAAATGCGCGACCGCGAGACCATGGAGGTGGCGCTCGAAGCCGCCGAGACCGGGCATCTGGTGTTCTCCACGCTCCACACCATTGACGCCTCGAAGACCGTCGAGCGGATCGTCGGCGCCTTCCCCGCTTCCGAGCAGCTCGCCATCCGCACGCGCTTCTCGAAATCGTTCCGCTACATCGTTTCGCAGCGCCTCATTCCGCGGCACGATGGCAACGGGCGCGTCGCCGTTTTTGAAATTCTGAAGAGCACCCTGCGCACCCGCGAATATCTGCAGAAAGGCGAAAGCGAAGGAAAATCGCTGCTCGACGCCATTCGCGACGGCGGCGAAGACGGCATGCAGTGCTTCGACGACCAGATCGAGAAACTCATTCGCTCGGGAGTCATAGACATGGAAACCGGCCTTTCCTACTCCACCAACCCGGGCAACATGCACCTGCAAATGGCCGACATGTTCGAAGGAAAAGACGAGATCGCCCTCGCCGGCTCCCGCGAGAAACTCCATTCCGCCGAACCCGCCTCCGGCTTTTCCGGCGAGACCGAAGAAGAACTAGCGAAGTCCTGAGCGGTTACAACAAATGGCGTGAGTAGTAAGCCAACCACGGAAGGAAGATCCGCACGACGCCCCAGCCTCCCCCGTCCCTGGCAAGGGTGGGGTTTTTGACGTTGCTTCAACGCTGACTGCCTCAAGAACCTCGCGCTTCGTTCCAAAATCCCATTCCGCGCATATTTCTCTAAGGCTTCGCGTGAACGCAGTTGAAACCCGCGGGCCGGAGCCTGTACGCTGGTTTATAGCGGAGCGGACCACGGGACAGATGAGAAGCGCGGATCCAACGGACTACACGGACTGTTATTCCTACAAAACGGCAGGCGCTGGAAAAAATGCGCGGCGCGAGCTTTATTGCGAAGGCGTAGCGGTCGCGCAAATCGCCCGCGCCGTCGGCACGCCAGCCTACGTCTACAGCCGCGCCAGCCTCGAACTCGCCTACCGGCGCCTCGATTCCGCGCTGCGCAGCTCCATGGGCTCCGCGGGCCACGCGGTCTGCTACGCCATGAAAGCAAACTCAAACCTTTCCGTGCTGCGGGTGCTCGCGCAAATCGGCAGCAGCTTCGATATTGTCTCGGGCGGCGAACTGGATCGCCTGCGACGAATCGGAGTTCCCGGCCAGCGAATCGTTTATTCCGGCGTCGGCAAAACCCGCGATGAAATCCGTGAGGCGCTCGATTACCGCGCGGAATCCGGCGTCCCGGCTTCCCGCCAGCGTCGCACCACGGCTTCGCGCCCAGGCGCAGCGGCCCCAGGAATCTATTTGTTGAACGTCGAGTCCGAGGAAGAGCTGGAAGTTTTGGCGGAGGAAGCGGCGCGGCGTGTCGAGCGCGGCGGCCACCGCGTGGCGGCCGCTATCCGCGTCAATCCGGACGTTCTCGCCGGCGGTCACCGTCACATTTCCACCGGCCATCATCGGCACAAATTTGGGGTCAGCTGGGAGCGCGCCCGGCGAATGTATCGCGCCCACCAGAACTCGCGCTGGATTCGCTGGCGCGGAATCAGCGCGCACATCGGCTCGCAGATCGTGACCCTGGCGCCGTACCGCCGCGCGCTCCGCGATTTAGCCCAGCGCGTGCGCACACTCGCTCGCGAGGGCATCGCGATCGAGTGCGTCGATTGCGGCGGTGGCCTGGGCATTCGCTACGACGACGAACGGCCCGTGGACCCGCGCGCGTTTGCGCGAATGGTGGCTGCGGTCGTTCGCCCGCTCGGATGCCGCGCGCTGATCGAGCCGGGCCGCACGATTGCTGGTCCAGCCGGAGTGCTGCTCACGCGCGTGACTTACACCAAAGAGAACGGCGGAAAGAGATTTTTGATCGCTGACGCCGGCATGAACGACCTCATGCGCCCCGTGCTCTACGACGCGCACCATCCGATCACTAAGACCGTGCAAACCGGCGGCGCGCGGACCCAAATTGTGGACGTCGTAGGCCCAGTCTGCGAGACCGGAGATTATCTCGGCCGCGGCGTCCGCATGGAAGAGGCCCGCGCCGGCGATCTTCTGGCAATCTGGGCCGCGGGCGCGTACGGTTTCAGCGAATCATCGAATTACAACGGCCGTCCCCGTGCGGCGGAAGTGCTCGTGGATGGCGCGCGCTGGCGTGTGATCCGCGAGCGCGAAACGCGCCACGATATGGTGCGCGGCGAGTTATCCGCTGCAACAGAGTTTCCGGTTCGCAAACGCCCCGGAAAAAAATGAAAGAGGCGCCGATGTTGCACGCTCCGCTGCTCGAAAAACTCGGCATCGAATTTCCCGTGATTCTGGCCCCCATGGCTGGCGGACCATCCACGCCCGAACTCGTCGCCGCCGTGTCCAATGCCGGCGGCCTCGGCTCGCTCGGCGCCGCCTACTTGAAGCCCGATCAAATCGCAGAAGCAATCGACAAAATAAAATCGCTCACCAGCAAGCCATTCAATGTGAACCTCTTCGCCGGCGGCTATGACACGAAACTCCTCCCCGATCCCGCGCCTATGCTCGCCGTGCTGGCCGAAATCCATGAATCGCTCGGATTGCCTCCTCCCGCACTTCCCGTGCTGCCGCCCGACCCGTTCCCATCTCAACTTGACGCAATCCTTGCAGCTGGCGCACCCATCTTCAGCTTCACCTTCGGCATTCCCGGCGCAGACGCCATGGCCCGCCTGCGTGCGCGAGGTGTGAAAATCTTAGGCACAGCCACCACGGTCGAAGAAGCTCGGATGCTCTCCCAGGCCGGGGTCGACGCAATTCTCGCGCAGGGTGCCGAGGCGGGCGCGCACCGCGGAACTTTTGCGGGCAGCTT
>JBAVQT010000529.1:0-7838 GCA_049694295.1 Candidatus Acidiferrales bacterium | reverse complement strand
AGCTCTACGAGCGCGCAGCGGTGGTTGCCGCTGAGCTGCAGCGACGGGGCTTCGAACCGGGGCAGACTGCGGCCATGATGCTCCCGACGTGCGCCGAGTTTTTCCCCACGTTCGCGGGCATCCTGTTGGCGGGTGGAATTCCCGTGCCGATTTATCCTCCTTTTCGTGTGGACCGCATTTCTGAATACGCCACGCGCCAAGCTGCGATATTGAAAAACGCGGAAGTTCGATTTCTATTTACGTTTCGCCAAGCTGAGGGTCTGGCGCGCCTGCTGCAACCGCGCGTGCCGACTCTGCGCGATGTGCTCAACGCGGAGCGTATCGCGGGCGGAGCTCCAGCGCCTGCCGCTGATGGGTCGCCGGGGGCGTGGCGGCCCGCGGAGAATCTCACGCATTCAGCCCGCGAAGACGAAATCGCTTTCCTGCAATACACCTCGGGTTCGACGGGCGATCCCAAGGGAGTGATCTTGACGCACGCAAATCTGCTGGCGAACATGCGCGCGATCGTGGATGGCGCGTCCGTGAAGCTCGAGGACGTCTGCGTGAGCTGGCTGCCGCTCTATCACGATATGGGATTGATCGGCGCATGGTTCGTGCCGCTGTTCACCGGTGTGCCGCTGGTGCTGATGTCGCCTTTGGCTTTTCTAAGCCGGCCGGAAAGGTGGCTGCGGGCGATTCATCTGCACCGCGCGACCATCAGCCCAGCGCCGAATTTCGCTTACGAACTTTGTGTGCGGAAAATTGCTGAGAGAGATTTGCAAGGGCTGGATCTCAGTTCGTGGCGCATGGCGCTCAACGGCGCGGAGCCCGTGCGCGCCGAGACGCTGGAGCGCTTCGCTCAGCGATTTGCACCCTACGGATTTCGGCGCGAAGCGCTAATGCCGGTATACGGACTGGCGGAGGCTTCTCTGGCGGTCTCTTTTCCGCGCTTGGGCGCGGGATACCGAGTGGACCGCATCGAGCGGGCGCGCTTTGAATTGAAGCGGCGGGCTGTTCCGGCGGAGCAGGGCGACGCCACGGCGCTGGAGTTCGTAGGCGCGGGGCAGCCGCTTTCCAACATGGAGATTCGAATCGCCGGAGAAGACGGCCGCGACGCGGGCCAGCGGCAGGAAGGGAAATTGTGGTTCCGGAGTCCTTCGGCAACGAGCGGCTACTACCGCAATGCGGCTGCAACGGCCGCCATGACGCAGGGCGACGGCTGGCTGGATTCCGGGGATCTCGCGTACGTGGCCGAAGGCGAGCTTTACATCACCGGCCGCGCCAAAGACATGATCATTAAGGCCGGACGAAACATTTATCCTCAGGAAGTCGAGGAAGCGGCTGGAGGCGTGGCGGGCGTGCGCCCGGGATGCGTGGTGGCGTTTGGAGCGCCAGACGCGCGAAGCGCAACGGAGAGACTGGTCGTAGCTGCGGAAATACGCGACGTGCGCGAGGCCGCGAAAATCTCCGCGGAAATTTCGCGCGCAGTGAGCAAGTCCGTGGGCGTGCCGCCGGATCACGTCGAGTTGCTGCCCATGCAATCGATTCCGAAGACTTCCAGCGGCAAATTGCGCCGAGGAGAGACCCGCAGACTGTATCTCGGCGGGCGGCTGGGAAAGAGACCCCCGCCAGCGTGGCTGCAGATGGCGCGAATGGGCGCGCGTGGCGCCGCGCCGCGAGTATGGAGCGCGCTGAAGCGGGGCACGGAACGCCTCGCGGAAATTGCATACGGTGTATATGCGCTGGCGACGTTCGTGGCCGTGCTCGTGCCTTTGTGGATCGCGGTTTCGCTAGCGCCCGATCGTCAGCGCGCAGCGCGCATCACCCGCCGGGGCGCGCGGCTAATGTTGCAATTGGCGCGCGTGCCGGTTGCGACCGTGGACGCGGAAATCCTGAACGCGTTCGCCGGCTCCGGACCGTGGGTTTTTACGCCGAATCATTCAAGCTACCTCGACATCCTTATCACTGTGGCGTACCTCCCGGCAGGCACGCGGTTCGTGGCCAAAAAAGAAGTACGCGACATACCGCTGGTGGGACGCATCACCGCAAAGTCGGGACAATTTGCATTTGAACGTGGCGACCAGGATGCGCGCATTCGGCAAACGGAAGAAGTGCGAGGGGCGCTGGAAAACGGCGAATCGGTGGCGATCTATCCGGAAGGTACGTTCACGCCATACGCCGGCATTCGCCCGTTTCAGTTGGGCGCCTTCAAGGCAGCAGCGGAGATGCAACGGCCGATCTGCCCGGTGGCGGTGCGCGGAGCGCGAGCAATTCTGCGCGATAAGACGATTCTGCCGCGACGTGGGAACGTTTGTGTGACGTTCGGCCCGCTCGTTCGTCCGGCGGCAGGCGTTGGCGGAGCCTGGCAGGAAATTGTGCGATTGCGCGACGCGACCCGCGAAATCATCTCGCAAAACTCGGGCGAACCCCTGCTCTAGATTTCGGAAACCTGGTAACCTTTGCGTCCGATTCGACATCTATAACTTCTCCAGCCTGACACGTCAAATCACGATTGTTGCGGCGCTTCAAGCGCTGCGCGCAAATAAAACGTCCCCCTGCGGGGGGCGGCTCTGATTTCAACACTGCCGAGGAGGAGATTTTTTCCATGATCCGAAAATTGCCTTTCTTGCTGGGACTTGTTTTTGTGGTATCGCTTTCGGCTCATGCGCAAAGCGACAAAGTGGAACTCTTCGGCGGATTTTCCTACGAGCGGTTCGCCAGTTCGAATACAGCCGGTTGGGAATTCGCGGGACAATATAAAGTGACCGACTGGTTGGGCGGCGTGGCGGATTTCGACGGGCACTATGGCTCGGGAAATTCAATTCACACCTTTCTCTTCGGGCCGCAGGTGTCCTGGCCTGCGCGAATCTCTCCCTTCGCGCACGTGCTGGTCGGCGGTGCGCACGTCAGCGGCAACGGAGCGTCCGACTCTTCGTTCTCAACTGCGATTGGCGGAGGAATTGACGCGCATTTGGCCCCGGGAATTTCCTGGCGCGTGATTCAGGGAGATTACCTGGTAACCCGGTTTTACGGAGGCACGCAGAACAATGGCCGGCTTTCGACGGGGATTGTGTTTCGATTCTAACTCCCGTCGAAGGGAATTGACGCCACAAAGAGGCGGCTCGCAGGCCGCCTCTTTTTTTGCCGCCCTCTCACTCCGCTCCCAGCACGAAAGTTACCGTGATGAATGTCTCGACTTCGACCGGTTGGCTATCGAGCAACGTGGGATGATAACGCCATTCGTGCACAGCTGCCTCCGCTGCGGTGGCCAGAATTGGATTGCCGGATAGGACGGTGAGTTCACGCACGCGGCCATCTGCTCCGATGATCGCCCGCATTTGCACGATGCCGGACAAATGCAACAATCGGGCAGTCTCCGGGTAGGCGGGCTCAACACGACGGATAAGACGCGCTTCCATCACGCCGCCACTAATTAATACCGGCCCCTTGGGAAGCGGCATCACGGGACGGGGTGGTTGGACGACTGGACCCGCCCCATCGGCGCCAGGAATTCCGCCTGGGAGGCCGAAGGCGCCTGGCTCGCCGTCACCATTCGTTGGTTCATCTACTGATGGCGGTGGACCTGAGCTGAGGATTTGCGCGTGCGGCGGGAATCTCAATGGTTGGAGAAAGATCTCGGCAGTTTCGCGCGGGACTCGGAGCGGCAATAGAGACCGGTGCGCGCGCGGGGGAGTTGCGCCCGGAGCGTAGGGGGGCACCGGCGTGATGACGTAGCGACCGGGCGCGACGCCACTAGTGAGCAGCGGATACAGGAAGAGCGCGCCGACGACCGATGCTTCGCAGAGAGTCGAAAGCATGATGGCTACGCGGCGACGCCCTTTGGCTTGCACGCGGCCGACTGCGTCATTGTCAACGAGACATTCCGATAGCTGCCCTAGGTCTCGCATGGATACGCCTCCTCGGTTGTCGCAGGCAAACAGGAAAATCGAATCGGAGCTGTGGTCATACAGCCATCGTCCCTCCGAGTGCTTTCGGAGTTCGCGCGAGCTCAACTTTAGAGATAGACACCGAGAGCGTGACCCGGTGCCTAAAAATACGGGTCAGGCCGAGTTGATGCTGAGAGTCCCGAGCATCTGAATGCGGGTGAGCCCGTAACCGTCTATCTTCGCGAGGTTTAGAGCGAGTTGGAGGGGCAATGAATCATTTCGGGTCACGCTTACGTCTAATTCCCTATCCGTCTCCCCGAATTGGGGATATGAGGTGGCCATAATGAACAAGCCCTCTTTGGAAACCATCGGCATCCGTTATACCGGTTGGGCAGCGCTCAACCGCGACCCGCTGGACGATCGCGTCGAATACACCTGCCCGCAATGCGGAGCGCAGGGCAAGAAGGCAGCCCGGCGTCCGCGGTCGGCATATCACTTCACGGACGGATTCATACAGGACCTGCAAGGCGAAGCGGCAATCTGCCGCGAATGCCGGCAATCGCTGAGAATTTCGCCGGTGGTCATGCTGCACGACCAAGACGAAAAGCGGCGATTTGAAGCGGTCTTCTCGGCGGACCTGAACGTCTCGCCCAACTAAGGCGCGAGCGCGCGGCTCGCATTCTCACTTATGGCTTTTCATCTCTCGGTGGGGATGTGTCTGCGCGCTTCTTATATGGCCCGACCGCTGGCTAGCGTCCCCAGTTGTCGTCCAGGCGCAGGTGGTTTTCTTCGAGATCGTGGCGGACGTGGTCAAAGGCTTCGTCCACGGTGTCCGCGAATTGAAGCAACTTGTACTCGCGCAGGCTGATCGTGCCGGTGCGGACCATGTGGCGCCAGTTGAGAACTTTGTCCCAATATTGCCGGCCGTAAATCAAAATCAAATGATGCGAAGAAAGCTTGCCGGTCTGCATAAGGGTAAGCATTTCCCATAGTTCATCCATCGTGCCGAAACCGCCGGGAAAAACGATCAACGCTTTGGCGATTTGAGCGAACCACAGCTTGCGCATGAAGAAATAGTGGAAGCAGAAATTTAGTTCGGGCGTGATGTAGGGATTTGGCCACTGCTCGTGGGGTAACTGAATGCTCAGTCCCACCGACGATCCGCCCGCCTCGGCCGCGCCGCGATTGGCGGCCTCCATGATACCGGGCCCGCCCCCCGAGCAGACCACGAAGCGCTTCGGGTGCGCTCCGAGCGTCATGGCCCAGGAAGTGATGCGCCGGGAAAGTTCTCGAGCCTCTTCGTAGTAGCGCGACATATCCACGATCGAGCGGGCGGCGGAAACTTTCATGCGCCACTCTCCGGTGCGGCGGCCGCGAGCCAGCTTGCGAACTCGCTCCAGGTCCTTGAGAGCGCGATCGCGCGGCTGGATGCGCGCGGAACCGAACATCACCACGGTGTCGCCGACGTTGGCCTGGCGCAGGCGCTTCATGGGATCGAAATACTCGGCGAGAATGCGCAGCGGGCGCGCCGTAATGCTGTTCATGAATTCCGGATCCTGGTAGGCGAGCTTCGACATCGGCAGATGGCCCGGGTGACGCTTCATTTTTCCCCCTTCGAGATCTTTCCACCCACATTCTAGGAGAACGGGGCAGCGAATAGCCAGCCGCAGCGAGCGCCGGGCATTTCGGTTTAAGCAACGTCCCTCGCGGGTGCGGAATCAGACGTAATGACCGCTTCTATGACACCAAGCTCTGACGATTCGAAGATTCGCTCGATCGCCGTCGCACTGGCCTGCGCGGCATTGGCGTTGTGCTGCGCGGCACTCGTCTCTGCACCGCCGGCGCAATGCCAGCAGGGCGCGCCACCCGGGCCGATCCAACTGAAGCCCGGCGCGTGGCCCGAAGCCGGGCCGACTGCGGAGGAGCGCAAGCGAACGATCCGCGCGCAGTCAATCGAGGTCGTCGCACCGGTGACGGTGCGGGATGCCTCAGGCGAAATGATCTTGGATCTAGTGCAGAAGGATTTCCACGTGTTTGACAACGGCCTGGAGCAAACCGTGGATCACTTCGATCTGGGCGGCGAAGGACTGTCGGTGGTGCTTGTGCTCGAGACCAGCGATCACGTCGATCCAATGATTCCGGCGGTGCGCAAAACCGGAATCGTCTTCACGCAAACGGTGATGGCGCAGACGTCGGAAGCCGCTGTCGTGAGCTACGACGATTCGGTGCGCGTGCTGCGTGGATTTACGACCGACTGGGACTCTGTCCAGAAAGCTGTTAATGAAGTGACCAGCGGGAATTCCGGCATGTGCCTGTACGATGCGCTGGATCGCGCAATCGCGATGCTGCAGCAGCGACCGACGGCGCAGAGGCGAATTCTGCTGGCCATCGGCGAAGGGCAGGATTCCGGAAGCCAAAAACACCTGGCCGAAGTGCTGAGGCACGCCGAGGTGGCGAATGTAACGATCTACTCGATCGGATTGAGCACCGCGATGGCCGACCTTCGCGCGAAGCCGAAGGATACGCTGCCGATTCAGGTGGGAGATCCTGGACAGATTCATCCTCCCAGCCCAGGCCAGGGCCCGGCGGGCGCCGGCGGCATAGATTTGATACCGCTCGCGATCTGGCTGTTGAAGACAGGCAAGGACGCGGCAGTGCCTAACGCTCTGGCGCTGGCCAGCCGCGCGACGGGCGGATGGAACGTGAGCGTCAAGCGAGACGGATCGCTTCAGAAGGCCATGGACGAAATCGGCGGCGAACTGCATGCTCAATACACCCTCGCGTATCGCCCGGGAGGCGACGATCCGACCGGGTACCACGAAATTACGGTAATCGTCGACCGGCCGAAAGTGTCGGTGCGAACACGACCTGGTTATTACATCGCGCCGACCGCGCCTTGAAGACCTCCGCGGCTGGATGAGCATGCTTCCGTGCGGCAGATGCGTCTCCTGCTGTGCGGAATTTCCCCGCTAGAATCGGATAGCCGCGATAATGCATCCGATGATTCCATCGAACATCCATGAGCTCGCTGAATAATGCGCCGATGAACCGGCTGGACAATCCGATCTGGGAGGCTCTGCAAACGAGCTTCGAGCGATTTGCCGAGGTAAACGGAACGGCGCGTCGATTCCCACCGGAAGTGACGCTGCTGGCCGGCTTTGCGGAGCCCACGCGGGAAGCATTCGAATCGCTCGGGCGCTTGCAAGCAGACGGACGCCCGAGCGTACTGTTTTTGCACCGCGCAGTAGAGCCCCCCGCAAGATGGAAAGTGATCGAGACGGACACGTTGGCGCAGATGGTCGCCGAGCGAGAGACCAGGATGCCGGCGGCGCCGGACGACATGATCGAGTTGGGCGATTCGGACATCGCGGATATGATGGCGCTGGCGAAACTGACGAAGCCGGGACCATTCGGATTGCGGACTCGCGAGTTGGGAACTTTCCTGGGAGTGCGACGCGAGGGAAGACTTGCGGCAATGGCCGGGGAGCGGCTGCGCTTGGCCGGTTATGCGGAAGTAAGCGCAGTGTGCACCCATCCGGATTTTCTCGGCCGCGGTCTCGCGGGCGCACTGATGGCAGCGCTGATGACGCGGATGCGGAAGAAAGGCGAGACGCCGATTTTGCATGTGCGCGCCGGCAATTTGCGCGCGATCGAACTTTACACCAGACTGGGCTTTGTGGAGCGGCGAAGATTTGAATTCCTGGTTAGCGTTCCGCTCGCCAAGTGACCCTGAAGAATTCCCGTTAAAGCGCAGCGGAACACAAGAACCGCGAATAAGATCAGCTGCATCGAGCTAAAAATTTAGCGGGTTGACTTCTCGAGTTTTTTCAGGAGAGCGTCGCGCCGAATAGCGCGGTCAATTTTCCAAAAGCGCGGTCAGCTTGCGCTTTGTTGTAGATCGGACTATCGAGCGTGGTCCAGCTGTGATACGCGCCATCGTAGGTTTCGCTTTCATATTTTCCGCCCCAGGCC
>JBAVQT010000528.1:0-19711 GCA_049694295.1 Candidatus Acidiferrales bacterium | reverse complement strand
AATCTTCCGGGCCGGGCGGAACGCCGGATGAGCTGCCACCCGCAGTGGTGGAGACGGTGACATCGCTGGCGCTGGCGATTGACGCGAAGGACCACTACACGCAGGGCCATTCGCAGAAAGTGTCGGCGTATGCGGCGCTGATCGCGAAAGAGCTGGGGCTGAAGACGCCGGACGTCGAGGAAATCCGGCTGGCGGCATTGCTGCACGACATCGGGAAAGTGGGAATTCCGGAAGCGATCTTGAACAAGTCGGGGCCGCTGGATGCGTCGGAGTGGGAGACGATGAAGACGCACACGATCTTGGGGGCGAAGATACTGGAGCCGCTGGAGGCGATGAAGCGGATCCGGATGATGGTGAAGCATCACCACGAGTTCTACGACGGGACGGGATATCCGGAACGGTTGGACGGCGAGAAAATTCCATACGGGGCGCGGGTGATCGCGATCGCCGACGCGTACGATACGATCACGTCGGAACGCACCTACAAGAAGGCGCGGACGCCGGAAGATGCTTTTGTGGAGCTGGAGCGCTGCGCGGCGAATCAGTTCGATCCGACGATCGTGCGCAAGTTTGTGGAGACCATGAGGCGCGTGCCGAAAGCAGTGATACTGCCGGACGATGCAGTGAACGCCGGCGGGCATTCGAACAATCCAGCCCTATAGACTCTGCAAGGCAAGCCCGATACAGTTTTGAGCGTGGTATTGGTGCGTTCGGCGGCGCGAAACGCGCAGTCGCCGGCGCCTAGGCGCGCTTGCGTGTGGCGGCGCGGGGAAGAGGATGGCGATGGAGACGGCAACTGTGCGCTGGGTAGGCGGGGAAGAATTTCTGGCGGCGATGCCCTCAGGGCATGCCTTCATGATCGATGCGGATCGAAAGCACAATTCGGCGCCGGGGCCGATGGAGATGCTGCTGGGAGCTCTGGGAGCGTGCACGGCAGTGGACGTGGTGCAGATACTGGCGAAGAAGCGGCAGAATCTGGAAAAATTGGAAGTGAGCGTGAGCGGCGAGAGGGCGGCGGAGCCGCCGAGAGTGTGGACGCACATCGAGCTGGTGTTTCGGCTGACGGGAAAACTGGACGACAAGGCGGTGCGAGATTCGATCGAGCTGAGCCAGACGAAATATTGTTCGGTGGCGGCGATGCTGGGGAAGACCGCGAAAATTACGAATCGCTACGAAATCGAAGCGGGCCGGGCGTAATCGTGAATTGCATGACGGCTCCGCGAACGAGTGCGTTACAATCGGCGGCTATTGCGGAATGACGGGGAGAGCCATGGGACGAAGGATTTCAGCGAAAATCACGGCGGTGGCCGGACATCTGCCGCCGCGGGTGGTGACCAACCACGATCTGGAAAAGATCGTGGACACCACGGACGAGTGGATCCGCACGCGCACGGGAATCCGCGAGCGGCACTATACGGACCCGGGCGTGGCGTCGTCGGATCTGGGAACCGAAGCGGCGAGGAAACTGCTGGCGGCGCGAGGAATCGCGGCGGACGACATCGACATGATCGTGGTGGCGACGGTGACGCCGGACATGATGTTTCCGGCGACGGCCTGCCTGATCCAGGACAAGCTGGGAGCGGGGAAGGCGTGGGGATTCGATTTGTCGGCCGCGTGTTCGGGATTTGCGTATGCGCTGACGGTGGGCGCGCAGTTCGTGGGATCAGGCGCGCACAAGAAAGTGCTGGTGATCGGCACCGACGTGATGACTTCGATTCTGGATTTCAAGGATCGCGCGACGTGCGTGCTGTTTGGAGATGGGGCGGGCGCAGTGCTGGTGGAGCCGGCCGAATCGGATTCGGAAGGCATTCTCGATTTCATGCATGACGTGGATGGGTCGGGCGGCTGCAGCCTTTACATGCCGGCGGGCGGGTCGCTGCATCCGGCCTCGGCGGAGACGGTGGAGAAGCGGATGCACTACGTCCACCAGGTGGGACAAAGCGTATTCAAGTACGCAGTGCGACGGATGAGCGATCTGGCGGCGGAAGTGCTGGAGCGCAACGGGTTCACCGGGAAAGACCTAGCGATGGTGGTGCCGCACCAGGCGAATCTGAGGATCATTCGAGCGATGCAGGAACGGTTGGGGTTGGATGACGCGCGGGTGATGGTCAATATCGAGCGGTACGGAAACACGACGGCGGCGACGATACCGCTGGGGTTGATGGACGCGATGGAGCAGAAAAAGATTAAGAAGGGCGATCTGGTGCTGGTGATCGCGGTGGGAGCGGGATACACGACGGGCGCGGTGCTGATGCGCTGGGCCTACTGAGGTTTTGCCGAAAAGCCACTGCACCGCGGCGTGAACCGGTCGGGAAACTTGCAATATGAGAGAATGCGCCATAGATCTTGAGCGATCATCGGCGCAGCGGACTCCGCATTTCCTCGATCATCGAAATTCTTAGCGGCGTGCTTGCCGACAAAGGTGCTGAGCTACCTTTCCAGAAATAAACAGGAGAATTTCCACCGTGATCGCAACAGCCGCGCACCGTGTCCTACGCATCGCCGTTAACTGCTGCTCAGCATCGCTGATTGCTCTGGTATTTCTATCGGCTTGCGGCGGTGGGTCGTCATCATCCGGCGGCGGCACGACGCCTCCCACGAACGTTAGCGTCAGTATCACGCCGAAGCGCGGAGGGCTAGCCGGGGGACAGGCGCTCAGCTTGAGCGCCACAGTCACAAACGACGTGGGCGCGGCGGGCGTAACGTGGATGGCGTCGGCGGGATCGTTCAGCGCCCAAACGGTCACTTCGGCGACTTTCGTGGCTCCGTTGTCAGCGGGCTCAATTACGGTGACTGCAACGAGCGTCGCGGATGTCACCAAGAGCGCCACGGCGAGCATTGGCGTGACCAATTTGACCGGGGTGACGACCTACCATGACGATCTTTCGCGCGACGGCGTGAACGCGCAGGAGTATGCGCTGACGACCGCGAATGTGGCGACCGCAACTTTTGGCAAACTTTTCTCGTGCCCCGCCGATGGCGCAATTTACGCGCAGCCGCTGTGGGTGGCGGGAGTGACGGCGAGCGGCGCCAAGCACAACTTGGTGGTGGTCGCGACGCAACGCGACAGCTTGTACGCGTTCGATGCGGACGCGAGTCCGTGCGCGACTTTGTGGCACGCGAACCTGATCGATTCGGCGCACGGCGGCACGGCCGGCGAAACGCCGGTGCCCTCGGGTTCCGGAAATTCCGTGGGCATCGGGGGTGGCTCTGGCGACATCACGCCGGAAGTCGGCGTAACCGGCACGCCGGTGATCGACCCGGCGACTAACACGGTGTACGTGGTAAGCAAGTCGGTGATCGCGTCGGGCCCTACGTTCTTCCAGCGCTTGCACGCCATCGATCTGACGAGCGGGAATGAGAAATTCAACGGACCGGCCACGATTGCGGCCACCTTCCCAGGAACCAATGACGGCGGAACGACGGACACGTTTAAGCCGGGGCCGCAAAATCAACGGCCGGGGCTGGCGCTAGTCAACGGAGTGGTTTACATCGCGTGGGCATCGCACGAGGATCATCCGAACTACTACGGTTGGCTGATCGGATATAACGCAGCGACGCTGGCGCAGGCGAGCGTGCTGAACGTTACTCCCAACGTCGGCTATGGAGGCATTTGGATGAGCGGGGCAGCGCCCGCCGCGGATGCCAGCAACAATCTCTACATCATCACGGCGAACGGGGGCTTCGATGCGAACAGCGGCACTGCGCCAAACAACGACTACGGCGATACATTTCTGAAACTGGGCGGAGGATTGAGCGTTTCGGACTGGTTCACGCCTTCGAATCAGATGTCGGATGAGAATAACGATCAGGACTTCGGAGCGGGAGGCGCGGCGATTGTGGTCGACCAAGCCTCGGGGCCTACCCCGCATTTGGTGATTGGCGGCGGCAAAGACGGCTATCTGTATTTGCTGAGCCGCGACAACATGGGCCACCTGGGCGACTCGAACGCCTGGCAAAGATTCAGCTTCGGGGCGCCCATTTTCTCGACAGGCGCGTTTTGGAAGAATTCGTTTTATCTTGCTGGGGTGGGCGGAGCGCTCACCGCCTATCCACTGAACACAACCACGGATATGTTAGGGGCGGCTTCCTCGGTGTCGGCAACTAGATATGGGTTCCCGGGAACTTCGCCGTCGATCTCCGCGACGGGCACCACCAACGGCATTGTGTGGACGCTGGACAACAGCCAGTATTGCACGCCACAGTCTGCGGGATGCGGGCCAGCCGTGCTGCATGCCTACGACGCCACGAACCTGGCTACCGAGTTGTGGAACAGCTCGCAAGGCACCGGGAACGCTGCGGGCAACGCGGTGAAGTTCGCGGTGCCGACGGTGGCCAATGGCAAGGTCTACGTGGGGACGCGGGGAAGCGACAACAGCTCGGGAGGAGTGGGCGAACTGGACGTGTATGGACTGCTGCCGAATTGAGGAGTCCAAGCTAGTAAGGAATTCGCGGTAGAGCATCGCGCAGGGAGCGGGTGTGAGTTCGCGATTTCGTTTTTAGTTCGTTTTGGTTGTCCGTTGCTGCGCTCCGTGTTACTTCCCCAAAACTTTAATTGCCCAAGACGATGACGACGGGATTGGTGTCCTGACTGGTGGTGGTGAGAATCACCATTTTCGTGGGCGAGACGATGTAGAAGACCCCACTGAGAGGCGAGGGTGAGGTGAGCGAATAATTTCCATAGCCGCTGGTCGAATTGATATTGGAGTAGGTGCCGACGATGGACTGATTCGGCGTATTGGTGGTCGACAGGCTGGTATCTTGGGTGCCGCCGACGGCGCCGGTGGTGGAATTGAGAGTCACGTTGCCGGAATAGTTGGGCGAAGCGATGCCGGCGGGAATGATGGTGCCTTCCTGGAGCGGCGAGATAATCGTGGTGGCTGAATACGGGCCGTTGTCGCCGGCCGCGTCGCTCGATTGCGGATCGAGTTCACCGAAGACGATATCGGTAATCTGATTGGTGGCGGTCATCGCGAATAACCGATTGGCATCGATCATGTAGCCCACAAAGGGAAACACGCCACCCGATGTGAGCGTGATGCGGCCGTACTGGTCGACGGAATAGTTGCCACCCGGGCCGGTAGGATTGGTGGATTGGTTGAAAGTGCTGACGGTTCCGGCAAGGTTTTCGGTGTAGTTGAAGGTGAACGAGCCACCGGTGCCGGTGAGCTGCGCGATATACATGTCGGGCTGGAATGTCTCGGTGGTGCCGTTGAAGGTTCCCAAGTTGCCGGTCAAGCCGCCGACGCTGGGGCCGGTGAGGGCGTTCTGATTGGAGAGCAGCAATTGATTTTGCTGGTAGAGCTTTCCGGAGAGGACGGCGAAAGTGGTGTTGTTGATCGGGTCGGTCTCGACGAGGAAAGCGCCAGTGATAACGCCCGCGTTTGAAGCATACGGGTAGATATTGAGATTGATGGAGCTGAGCGGGGCGCTACTGAGAATGTCGACGCTGCAGAAGGGGCTTTGCGCGCCGGAAGACAGGATGGTGGCACCACTGAAGAAAAACGCGGGATAAATTTGGTTGGCCGAGGCGTAGTCGGCTTCGGCCAAATTGACCGCTCCGGTAGTGTCTGTCTGGAAGGCGCCAGCAAAAGCCACGGGGCCGCCCAGGCTGAAGGAAGCGCTCTGGCCGCCGAAGAGGCCCAGCGCGTAGTAGTTGTTGAAGGCGGCGGGCGTGCAAGTGGTGACGGATTGCTTTTCGATTTCGCCGGAGCCGTGGATGCCGGTGGAATCGAACTCGACCATGCGGCCGTGGGAGAGAGTGGAATCCAGGGCGATCGTAAAGGTGGTGGTGCCTTGCTGGAGATTATTGAAAGTGAGAGTGCCGCGGCCATCGGCGCCGACGGTGAAGTCGCCGGTGAAACCCTGGCCGATAAAATTTTGGTTGTTGACGGAATTGAAGTCCTCGACGCCGGTGATGATGTTGTTGATGCCGATCGTAAATGAACCAGCGGCGGCGACAAAGCCGGTGACGCCGCCTACGGTGTTGTAACCGGTAAATCGGAAGGCGTAGGAACCGGTGAGAGGGGGCGTGGCGTCGACGGTCAAGGAAAATGGCGCAGAGGCCATGGCAGCGACGCTATCGGTGACGGTGATGGTGAATGTGTTGGGGCCAGCGACGGCGGGGGTGCCAGTGAGAAGACCCGCGGTGCTCAGCGAGAGGCCGGTGGGTAAAGTCGAGGCGTTGGCGACGGCCCAGGTGTAGGGACCGGTGCCGCCGGTGGCGGCGAAGGCGAGTGAATACGCGCTATTGATCAGCCCGTCTGGAAGAGGCGAAAGAGTGGTGATGGCCAGCGTGCCCGCGGGGCTGATGGTCAGGCTAAACGTATCCGAAGTGACATCCGCCGGTTTGGCGGAGTCCGTGACTGTGATTCCGAAAGAGTAGGGACCTGCGGTCTTCGGCGTTCCGCTGAGCACTCCGGCGGAGGTCAGCTTCAGGCCGCTGGGCAGAGTGGAACCCTTGGTGACGGACCACTTGTAAGGAGTAATTCCGCCGGTGGCCGCGAACGTCTCGGTGTAGGCGAGGGCTGCAACTCCGTTGGTGAGCGGAGATGTAGTAGTGATCACGAGCGGCGGAATGGGATCGATGGTTAGGGCAAGAGGGGCAGAATTCGTGCCGCCGACAGAGTCGGTGACTTGGATGGTGAAGTTCGCGGTTTGCGCGGTGGTCGGCGTGCCGGAAATGGTTACGGAACTAGTGTTGCTGGAACTGAACTTGAGTCCCGTGGGAAGTTTGCCGGTGAGGACCCAGGTAAATGGCGCGATGCCGCCGGTGACGGAAATCGTAGCGGTGTAGGGAGTCTGGACGATGCCGTCGGTGAGAGTTGTGGGGGAGATCAGCGGGGCGGGCTGCACGGTGATCGCGAGCGAACTTGCGAGAGCGGGATAAGTAATGGATGTCGCGGTTACGGTGGCTTGCACCGCGGTGGCACCGGTGATGCCGGAAGTGACATAGGTTGCGCCGGAAGTGGTGACGTTATTCAGTGCGCCTGCAGCGGTGGCGGGGAGGAGCGTCCAAGCCACACCCGCGCCGGTGGTGTCGTTCAGAACGTTGGCGGTCAGCGGAATGCTTTGGCCGACCTCGATGGTCTTCGGCCCTTTGGGCGAAAGCTGGACTTTGTAGTTAATTGCCGGAGTGCCGGAGCAATTGATGAGAGCCGCCGCGCAGAAAAATAAAGTGCATGCGGCTAGAAGGGCGGACCTTGGACGCTTGGTCATTGCAAGACTCCTCATAAGGCGCTCGGGGCGGCTGCGCAGGCCGAGAGAGAAAGCTGGAATGGTCCGGCCCCCAGAACTCGCATGATAGCAATAGATCGGTCGGTACTTGCGCGCAGGATGCAAGGAGGTATGCCGAAGAATCAACAGGGCGGGCTGGGTGAACTCGACCCCGGCGGTGGTCTGGGCGATGCGAGGAGGCCATGCACCCACTGGTGTGGAGCTTTAGGCTGCTAATGCAATCTGCCGCGGCCACCAGAGCAGCATTAAAGCGATGGGGATGATATAGAACGGCAGAACGTGGGAAAAGCTCGCGCCCATGATGCGGAGTCCCGCGCCGAGCAGGACGATCATCTCGAGGAGGATGCGGATCAGAATCGCGCCGCGTTTCCAGCGTGAAAGCGAGGCGAGATCGTTGGGGTTAGCGGGCAACGATTGGAGCGCGGGCTGGACGGTCTTCAGCCGGGCCAAGACGGCCCCGGCGAGCGCCGCCGCAGCAACAACGGCTACAGCGATGAACAGGGGCGAACTGAGAGACATGATGAAGCCCTGCTGCAGCCTCTCGCCAAAGGCTGGATAGAGCAGCATGGTCAAGAAAAAGATGCCGTGGATCAACCTTACAAACCGCAGGCTGGATTGGAGCGGCGTGAGCGGTGGCGGCATGTCTCGCTTTCTGTTGCGACCCGCGGCATTCTGCCCCGAAAGGAGCCCGGCGGCAAGAGATTATGCGGCGGATCAACAGGGCAAGCGGCTCTGTATTAGGGGCGAAGACCGGGCGAACAGGGTCAAGGCGCTGCGGGAAGGCTAGTAGGACTCAAGCTCCGCGGCGAAGGCGTGATTGCTTTCCAGACGCTGAATCATCACTACCGCGGCGTAGCGTGTGCAGAGGGCCATTTCTTGCGAGGCCCAGGAGCTCAGGCTCGATCCGAAGCGATCGGCCAAGCCTCTGGCGGACTTCAGGAGGCTGTAATAGCAGCGAACCGAGGCCATCGATGTGGAAACGGCACCTAGCGCTGGGCAGACCTTTTGATAGCCGACGACCTGCTCGAAGTCCTGTGTTTCCAGTATTTTATGATATACGGCAGCGGCTGGGTCACGATCATCGATCACGGCCAGCGAGGCCACACGCAGCAGGCCGGCGCGCCAGCTGAATACCGCAAACTGGAGCAAGGCGGCTACCGACATTATGAGTATGAAGAAGGCGATCAGCATAGTTTTCTACCGGGATCAGTTTGCCTCCTGGGGCTGCGGGCGGCAATAGAACGAATGTACTGGCGTAAACATGACTAGCGGGAGCCCAAAGCAGGGGACTCCTGACTCAAAAAAAAGCGGAAATCGAAGCGAAACGTGATTCCGGAGACGAGATTCAGAAGAGTGAGGCGGACGATGGCCCGGACCGCGGCGATAGCGTCTCGCGGCGCTCGCGGGCGAGATTTTGCAAGAGCGAAGCAGCGGCGCGACGGAGACACGGGCGAGGCATGCGCCTGAAACCAGCTTCACCGCCCTTTCGTTTTCGAGGATAATGATTTGCGCGGGCCAACGAAACGCCGCTGAAGTGGGAGGAGAATCATTTGCGAGCCGTGGTCACTGGAGGAGCGGGATTTCTGGGGTCGCATCTTTCCGATGGATTGATCAAGCGCGGGTGGGATGTGCTGTGCCTGGACAATCTGGCCACCGGAGCGAATGCCAACGTGGCGCATTTGCGCGACAATTCGCAATTCGAATTGCGGCAGCAGGACGTGACGCAATTCATCAAAGTGGACGGAGCGGTGGACGCGGTGCTGCACTTTGCTTCGCCGGCGAGTCCGCCGGATTATCTCCGTCTGCCGATTCAGACGCTGAAGGTGGGATCGCTCGGAACGCACAACGCGCTGGGACTGGCGATGGCGAAGAATGCGAAATTCCTGCTGGCATCCACGTCGGAATGCTACGGCGACCCGGAGGTGAGCCCGCAGCCGGAAACCTACTGGGGGCACGTCAACCCCATCGGGCCGCGAGGCGTGTACGACGAGGCCAAGCGATTTTCCGAAGCGATCACCATGGCATATTGCCGTCACCATGGAGTGGACACGAAGATCGTGAGGATCTTCAACACCTACGGGCCGCGCATGCGGCTGAATGACGGGCGGGCGCTGCCGAATTTTCTGTACCAGGCGCTGAGCGGCGAGCCGATCACGGTGTATGGAGATGGGAGCCAGACGCGCAGTTTCTGCTACGTCTCCGATTTGATCGAGGGAATTTTGCTGCTGCTGGAATCGGACGAACACGAGCCGGTGAACATCGGCAACCCGCAGGAAATCACGATCCGGGAATTTGCGGAACGCGTGAAGGCGCTGGTAGGCGCGAAGGTGGACATTATCTATCAGCCGCTGCCGCAGGACGATCCGAAGCAACGCTGCCCGGACATCAGCAAGGCGCGGCGCGTATTGCGCTGGGAACCCAAGATCAATTTGGAAGAGGGACTGCAGCGCACGCTGGAATATTTTCGAGAGAAAGTAGCCGCGGCGGGCGAAGCGAGATAATTGCGGTCGCCAGCGCGCGAGCCGAGCGGGGCGGCGCTTACGCCTGAACGCGCAGGTCAGTCCGGGCGGCCCATCGAGTGGTATTCGAAGCCGTAGGACTTCATTTCACGCGGCGAGAGCAGGTTGCGTCCATCGAGAATCAGCGGGCGCGACATGGAATCGCGGATGCGCTCCCAATCGAGATTTCGAAACTGTTCCCACTCCGTGGCGATGAGCAAAGCTTCGGCGTCTTCCGAAGCGGCGTAGGGCGAATCAGCGAATTCGATTTGCGGCAGCACGGCGCGGGCTTTGTCCATGGCTTCGGGATCGTAGGCGCGAACGCGAGCGCCCTCGGAGAGCAGGCGTGCTATCAGGTCCATGGCGGGCGCGAAACGGATGTCGTCGGTATTCGGCTTGAACGCCAGGCCCAACACGGCAATCTGCTTTTCCTTCACCACCCACAGCGCGCGACGAATTTTTTCCATGAAGCGCTCGATGCGCGCGTGATTCACTTTTTCCGCTTCCTTCAACATTGAGAAATCCACACCGGAGCGTTCGGCGAGATGCACGAAGGCTTGAAGATCTTTGGGAAGACAGAAGCCGCCGAAGCCGAGGCCGGCGCGAAAGAAGCTCTTGCCGATGCGCGGGTCCATGCCCACAGCGCGAACCACTTCGTCGATGTCCGCGCCGAGGCGCTCGGCGAGATCCGAAAGCATATTAGCGTAGGAAATTTTGAGAGCGAGAAACGAGTTGGAGGCGTGTTTGATCAGTTCGGCGCTATTGATGGTGGTGACCAGCCACGCGGGCGGGGCCGCTGCGGGGCAATCTCCGGGGTGCACGGGACAGTGGAATGTGCGTTCCAGCACAGGGCGATAGATTTCCTTCATCTGGCGTTCGGCGGTGTCGTCTTCGACCCCGACCACGATGCGGTCGGGATGGAGAAAATCCTCGACGGCGGTGCCCTCGCGCAAAAATTCCGGATTGGATACAACGCGAAACGTGTGGCCGCTCTTGCGGCCATAGGTGTTGAGCGCGCGCTTCAGTTCCTGGCCGGTCTGCGCGGGAACGGTGCTTTTCTCGACGACTAGTTTCGAGGAGCGCGCCTCGCTGGCGATCATGCGCGCCACGCGGTCGATGGCGCTCAGGTCGGCTGCGCCGGTGGGAAGCGGCGGAGTGCCCACGCAGATGAAGATCGCGTCGCCCGATTCGACGGATTCCGCAGGGTCGAGACTGAAGGAGAGGCGCCCTTCGCGGCGCGCGTCGGCAATCACGGTTTCGAGGCCGGGCTCGTAGATCGGAATCTGGCCAGCCTCGAGAGTAGCCAGTTTCGCCGCGTCGCTGTCCGTGCAGACTACTTCGTGGCCGATGCTCGCCAGACATCCTCCGGTGACAAGGCCGACGTAGCCTGCTCCGATGACAGAAATTCGCAAGAGGAACGCTCCGATTGCCGATGAATTTGACCAGGCTGCAAAGCTCCAATTTTGATACACCCAGAGGCGGAGAGGAAGAAGATTCTAGCGGCGATCCTATTGCAGGCAGAAGTTACAAAGGTGGATCCGACGGCCTTATTCGGATCATGAAGGCGCGGAGGTGCCTGAAGCAGACGCGGTCAGGTGGAGAGCGGAGACGATTGTTTCGACGATGGAGGCGACGGACGGGTGGATGTCGACTATGAGTGCTTCGGAGGGCTGGGGCTCTTCCAGGTCGGCGAATTGAGATTTGAGGAGCGATTCGGGCATGAAGTGGCCGGTGCGGAGACGGAGGCGCTGGTCAATTTCCTGGTAGGTGCCGCGGAGATAGACGAAACGAATTTGTGGGGCCGGGATGCCGGCGCGGAGCTCCTCGCGGTAATGCAATTTGAGCGCAGAGCAGGCGAGGATCACGTCGTGGCCTTCCGAGGTCCAGCCCTGGATCGAGCGGTTGAGCGCCTGAAGCCATGGCTCGCGATCCTCGTCGGTGAGCGGCTTGCCGCTGTGCATTTTTTCGACGTTGGCGGCTGGGTGCCAATCGTCAGCGTCTTCGAACGCCCAGCCGAGACGCTTGGCGAGCGCTTCGCCGACCGCGGTCTTGCCCGATCCCGATACGCCAAAAACGATGATGACCATTCAGCTCACGCGGCAATTTTGATTTCGGATTTTCGAATGAGCCGTCTTGGGCGGCTCACAGAGCTCGATGCGGCGGATCCCGCAATCCACAATTCAAATTCTGAAGCAGAAAATCATAATCCGCTGGGTGCGTTGATATCACAGATTAATCCGCATTTCTAATCGCGCGGACTTTTTCCACGACGGTGCAGCACGTAAGGAAGCTCAGCGATTCGCGGGAACCGCCGGCGGCTCGACGGAGTGGTGGGGACGCACGGGCAGGCCGAGCTCGGCGTTGAGGATTCCGAGCCACTCGCGGATGACGGCCAGCACGTCACGCGTGTTGCTCCACCAGCGATCGGCGTCGAAGGGGTCCTGCGGAGCGACATGCAGGATGGCGCGAGACTTATTTTCCGACATGATGCGCCAGAGCACCCCGGAACGGCGCGTGTGCTGCGCGGAGGTGACAATGATGATGCTGGATTTTCCAGCGCGCTGCAATTCGCGAGACACTTCGGCGACTTCTTGCTCGGTGTTGATTACGGTCTCGGGAAGAATGCGAATGGCGGAGGCGGGCACGCCGAGCTTGATCAGGACCTGGCGATCGTATTCTTCGTCGGGAGTGTAGGGAACTCCGAGCGATTTGAGTTCCTGGGCCGGACTCGAGGCGCTGGTGAGCCATACCTCCGAAGCATAGCCCTGGCGATAGACGGCAGCGGCTTCCTCGGCGCGATACGGAGTGCTGCCGCTCAGGACGAGAATCACGTCGGCATGCTCGAGAGGATCCTGGCGGATCAACCAGCGTCCGGCGTGACGAAAAGCGAAAATAGCCGCAGCGACCAGCAGAATGAGCAGAAGCAGAAACGCGCCGCGAGAGGTTGAGTTGCGCGAGCGGCGATAGGAGGCTGCGGGTGTCGCGGGCGGAGTGGGAGAGTGAGCGGACATTTTTTCAGCGCTTGACGAGCAGGAAGCTGCCGGCTACGAGCGCGTCCGCGCCGGAGCAGAAGTAGCTGCGGACGGCATCGCGCGGAGTAATCACCAGCGGCTCGCCAAAGAGATTGAAAGACGTGTTGACCAGCATGGGCGCGGGGGCTTTTTCGCCGGAGCGCTTGAGAAGTTTCCAGAGCAGCGGATTATCTTCGCGGGTGACCACGTGAACGCGGACCAGATTGCCCGGCAGCAGAAATCCCTGGGGCAGCGCGTCGAGCAGCTTGCGTCCTTTTTCCGTAGCCGTGGCCATGGTGGACATGAAGCGCGCGTTGGCGGAGCAATCGAAATAGGCGGCAGTATCTTCGGCGGGGATGGCCAGCGCGAACGGACGGAACGATTCGCGATGCTTGACGTAGTCGTTGAGATTTTCTTTGACGTAAGGCGCCCATGGCGAGGCCAGCAGGCTTCGATTGCCCAGAGCGCGAGGCCCGAATTCGGCGGCGCCCTGAAACCAGGCGACGATCTTGCCAGCCTGCAGGAGGCGAAGCGTTTCATCGAGGGTGCGGTCCTCGGATTCGAGCCAGCGATAGGGGGCCTTGCAATTGTCGAGTACTTCCTTGATTTCCTGATTGGAGTAGGATGGCCCCCAATGCAGGCCGGCGATGGGCGTGACACGGGCACGGCCAGGTGCGCGATCGCCGGGGTGATTGGACGGTTGATGCCAGGCCAGCCACGCAGCGCCCAGCGCGGCGCCTTCATTTCCCGCGGCGGGCTGGACGAAGACACTATCGAAACCAGCGTTTTTTTCGACCGCCGCGACCAGCAACGGATTCAGAAACAGACCACCGGCCAGGCAGAGATTGCGGGCGCCGGTATGGCCGCGGAGCCACGCGAGCCAGTCCGTGACGACGGTGGCGCAAGCCGATTGCAGGCTGGCAGCGAGATTGGCACGCAGGGAATCGTCGAGCACTGGCTCCGCGGCAGACGAAGCGGCCGGCGGCGCTCCGATGCGGCGATAGAAGGAGTCGGTGAAGGAAAGTTCGCCGGCGAAGCCGGGGCGGAAAAATCGGGTGTTCAGCCGGGGGGGACCGTGCGGGCGGGCTCGCAGCATTTCGACAAAGAGATCGTGAAACGCGGGCTGGCCAGCGAGGCTGAGCCACTGCGTTTTGTGTTCGTCTCCGTGCGGCCGGAAACCCAGAAGGCGAGTGACCTGCGAGTACGCCCAGGCCAGCGAATGAGGGAAGGGCACAGAGAGAATTTCGCGGATGCGCGAACCCTGGCCGAGGCCGGCGAAGCCGGAGCGCCCGTCGCCGTGCTCATCGAGCGAGACGATTAAAGCCGATTCAAACGGGGAAGCGAAGAAGGCGCTGGCGGCGTGAGACAAATGATGATCGAGCGCTTCCACGCGACCCGATGGCGCTCCGGCCAGGCCGCGGAGGATGCGGAAATTATTGAGTTCGGTGCCGAGCGATCCGAAGGCTTTGTTGACATAGTAGCCGCTCGAAAGCGGTGCGAGGGGCGCGAGGCGGGCGCGTGAGATGGCCTGGCGCGTCCAAGCGCGCGTGGGGCGGCTGGCGACCACGATGCGGTCGAGCTCATGCCAGGAAATTCCGGCGCGGCCCAGGCAAAAGGCGATGGCGGCGCGAGGAATGCCGGCGACGGAGCGCGTGCGTTCGAGCTTGCCCTCTTCGATCGCAGCAACGACGCCGGATTCGGAAATTAGCGCCGCGGCAGGATCGTGTTCCATCGCGGAGAGGCCGAGGATGAACATGCTAGGAGGGTTTTACCATTGGCGCAGGGAGAAGCAAGCGAATCCGTGCGCGAGGCGGCAAGAGAAAGGCGCGCGCGAGACGGCAGGATCCGGGCATCAGGCGCGCGGGCGATTGAACGGGCTGCGCCCCATGAGCAAGCCGCGAAGCCCAAGGAGAATCAGGCGCGGCTGGCGGAGACAAACGCGCCAGAGAATCTTCCAGGCTTCGTCACGCGAATATTCGGCGAGCGAGCGACGAGTGGGGTCGTTGAGCAGATCGACGAGGTGGCTATAGTCGGCTTGCTCGAAATCGTGAAGCGTCTTGCGGAGCAGGAGATGGAGGTCGAGCTCGCGGCGCAAAGCGCGCAGCTCGCGATTCGAGCCGCCGTGGAGAATCGCCTGGGCCACGCCGAGGGCTCCGCGCAGGCCGGTGACGATTCCGCCGACGGTCGAGACTTTTACCTGGCCGGCGGCGTCTCCGACCAGATAGACATCGCCATTGCCGACGCGGCGGCGCACCGGAACCCAACGTGTATAAACTGGAATGCGCGCGCCTTGAAATTCGAGGGGATCGAAATGGCGCTTTTCCATGAACTGCTCGAGCGCGCGGCGTGTTTCCGGTCCGGATTCGCCGATGATGCCAAGCGCGCCTTGGGTGGACGATTCGGGAACGAGCCAGATGAAATAAGGAGTGTCTTGGGGAATGAACCAGACGCGCGCGGTATCCGGCGCCATATCTTTGGGGAGCGCGACGATGGCCTGCATGAGCGGCACGGTTTCGAGCGGCGGCCATCCCGCGGCGCGAGCGACGCGACTGACGGCGCCATCGCCGCCAACAATCGAGGCGGCGGATACTTCTTCGCGGGCGCCGTCGGAGCAGCGTTCGACTTCGAGGATCAGGCCGCGCCCGTTGGAATGCAACGCGTGGAAGCGGCGGCCGAGCTCGACGGAGGCGCCGGCCTGCCGCGCCCGCTCCGCTAGCCCCTGAATGAGGATGCGGCGCTCGATGATGAGGTCGGGATTTTTCAGGGGGACGACGGCGGAACGGCCGTCGGTGAAGAGTTCAAAGCGGCGAATCTCGTTGACGACGCAGCCTTCGGCCGCGGGCCCCAGCAGATGACGCATGTGGCTGGTGACGATCAGGGTGCGCGATGCGTGTTCGAGCGTCTCGATACGCTCAAACACGCGAACGGGAACGCCAGCGCGGGCCAGGAGCGAGGCGGTAAACAATCCCGCAGCAGAGCCTCCGACAACGGCGACGGAGCCCGGAGCAGAAGAGTCCCGCTCTCGCAGCGGCTTATTCATTGAAAGGTTTGTTGGCAGGAAATGGCCCCACACCAAGATTTTGTTGCCTTATAGATCCACACCCGGCCAGACGCGAAACGCGGAGACGTTAGCTGCCCCACCGGTCAAAACGCTCCGCAGCATGCACGCGCATTCGGCAACTCGGCGAAAAAGTATAACTCAGGCGGGAAAATCCGCCAAAGAAGAAGGCGAGGAATCAGGAGGCTGGCGAAGATTTGGGGACTTTCGCCTGATGTTCGAAGGGAACCTGCTCGAAGTAAAGAATGGCGACGAGCGAAATGCCGACGGCGACGGCCAGCAGGACATAGGCAACGGCACCCGAAAAGAGGGCGGCGAGAATGCCGAATGTGCCGAAGACGAGCGCAAGGAGGTACAGAGCGAGAACGGCATTGCGATGACCGAAGCCGAGATTGGAGAGGCGGTGCGCGGTGTGGTCCTTTCCGGGCGAGGTGAAGGGCAGCAGTCCGCGGCGAGAACGGGAGATGGTGACGAGCGTGGTGTCAAAAATGGGCGCGCCGAGAATCAGAATGGGAACCAGCCAGATGCCCGGGAACGGATTAGAGGACGGATGAATTTTGAGGCCGAGAGTGGCCATCAGAAATCCGAGGAGCATTGCACCGCCGTCGCCCATGAAGATCTTGGCGGGATTAAAATTCCAGCGTAGAAATCCGAGCGCGGCACCTAGCGCGGCCAGAGCGAGGACGCGGACCATCGTCTGACCCCAGACGGTAGCGGCGATGGCGAAAAAAGCGGCGGCGATGGCGGCGATGCCGGCGCAGAGGCCATCCATGTGGTCCAGAATGCTGAAGGATGCGGTAATACCGACGACGAAGAGAACCGTGAGCGCCACGTCGAGCGCGACGCCGATGGGACCGGGCACAAACGTCGTGACGATATCCGCGCGAATGCCGGAAGCGATCAGGAACAGCGCGGCGAGAGGCATGCCGATGAAAAGCTTGACCTGGTGATGGAGTAATCCTCCATCGTCGAGGAAGCCGACCAGGGCAAGGAGGGTGGCGCCCCCGAGGATGCCGACGGTTTGCCCTTTGGCGACGCCATGCAGCGCCACCAGCATGGCCAGGACGAAACCCAAATAGATCGCAACGCCACCGAGTAGCGGAATGGGTTTCAGATGGACTTTGCGCGCGTTGGGCTTATCCACCATGCCGTAGTGCAGGGCCAAGCGCCGGACGGGGATAGTGAGCCCCAGCGACGCGAGAAGCGCGACGGAAAAAGCAACGAGATCGGGACGAAGAGTCATGGATGAGAACGATCCGTTCGGCAACTCCACTGCGAAAGTTTCGATTTGCGCCAAACGATCAGCGGGCGGTAAGCATCTTATCGAGCACGCCCGCGACCTCTTCCTTGCGCTTGGTCGAAAAATACCAATCCATCGTTTTCTTCAAACCTTCGCGGAAAGGAGTCTGGGGCTCCCAACCGAGAAGCTGCTTGGCAAGTTTATTGTCCGCGACGCGGTTGACCGGGCCAGTGGGCATATCGGGGCGCAGACGGATATCGGCCTTGCGGCCGGAGAGTTCGAGAACCATTGCAACGGCGTCGAGCACGCGGACGCGTTCCATAGTGCCGAGGTTGACGGCGGTGCCGTCGCTGATTTTTTCGGCGGCCAGGATGGTGCCGCTAACAATGTCATCCACGTAGGTCCAGTTGCGAATCTGCTCGCCATTGCCCCAGACTTCAAAGGGGTTCTGGCCGACGAAGGCTCGCGCGATCATGGCCATGACGGCGTGATTTTCGACGCCGCGCGGGCCATAGACGGTGAAGTAGCGGCAGGACGCGGCGCCCAGGCCGTGCTCGCGGTGATAAGCCTGCAGCGTAAGCTCGGCCATCAGCTTGGCCCAGCCGTACATGTTGTCGGCATCGTGCGGCGGCTTGACGTCCGCCTCGAGCAGGTAAACTTCCTTGTGCGCGTCGGTCTGCATGTAGTTGGGATAGACGCAGCCGGACGAAGCATAGACCACTTTTTCGACGCGCGCTTTCACGGCTTCCCAAAACACCAGACCATCGAGGAAAAGATTCGATGCCGGCCCGGCCTGATGCAGGTCTACATAGCCGCGCCCGCCGTGGTCGGCGGCAAGATGAAACACCACTTGGATGCCGTCCATGGCCGAGCGCGTGACGCCGGGCTCGCGCAGGTCAGCTTCGATGAAGGTGACCGCTCCAGAATTCAGGTGCGATTCTATGTTGGAACGGTGACCGCTGGTGAGGTCGTCCACGACGCGGACACGTGCTCCGCGCAGGACAAGCTGGTCCACCAGATGAGAGCCGATGAACGACGCACCGCCGGTTACGAGAACTCGCTTACGATCCCAGATGGCTGCCTCCCGTTGGGGTCTTGCACTGCTTCTTCCATGATGGCGACGAATCGCTGGAGCTCATTCACTCTAGCATAATTATTCGCGATTTCCCGCGCACGGCGGCCCATCTCCGCGAGTCGCTGCGGGTCATCGCGGAGGGTGCGCAACGCTGCGGCCACGGCGGCCGGATCGTCCGGATCAGCGGCCAGTCCGCATCCGGATTCGACCACGATCCGCGCGGCGTCGGACTGCGGCGCGGCCACAGCCAGCACTGGCCGGCCGGCTGCGAGGATCGAATAGAGCTTGCTGGGCACGACCACGCCCTCCAGGCCGCGTCGCACTGTGACGATGTGGACATCGCCCGCGCGCATGACGTGAGGCACCTGCTCGAAGGGACGAAAGGGCAAAAAGCGCACATTGGACGAGCCTGCGGCGGAGGCTTCCAGGGACGCGCGGTTCGCTCCGTCTCCTACAAACACCAGGCCTGAGTTTTCGTTGCGCAGGATCTCAGCGGCCTTCAGCAACGTGGACCAGGCGCCGTAGAAACCAAGATTCCCGGCATGCAATGCGACGAAGGGAAAACCGCAACGGATTTCCTGGACCACGGGATCGGCAAGCTCCGGCGCAAAAGAAGCGAAGGAGGTGCCGTCGCGAACCACGACAACACGCTGGGGCACCACGCCCTTGGCGATGATGCGATCGCGCATATCGTCGCCCAGCACGATGACGCGGGCCGCCTGGCGAAGCGCGCGGCGGTGCATGCGCTCCCAACGCCGCACCAGACGGCCAGGACGGACGATGTCGCCGCCGAGAGCCATATCCGGATACATATCGCGAATGTTGTAGACGAAAGGACGGCGTTTGACTCGCGCGATGAAGGCGCCTGCAATTCCAGCGACGGGCGGATCGGTCATGGCCAGCACCACATCAGCGGGCAGCGCTATCGAGCGCGGCACAGCGAGCGCGAGATAGGAAAGATAATTGCAAACACGGCGACGCATCTGATGGCGCGGATAGGCGGTGGACCCGACGCGCTCGACGGTAACGCCGTTGCGAACATCGCGACGAAGAAGGCGGTACGGGTAGAACTCATCGGGATCATAGGAAGGACGGCCGGCAACGACGGTAACTTCGTGGCGCTGCGCGAGAGTTTCCGCCACCTGCACAGCCATTTTGGCCGTGGCCGAAGTATCGGGCGGATAGTATTCGTTAAAGAGCAGAATGCGCATGCCCATCCTAATTTTCGAATTCGCCGCGGGCTGGGACGAGAGGCGGCGATCGAGCGCGATTACGTTTGCGAGCTTACCTAGGCCGAACTCCTGGCGACATCTTCAGCGGAGTCTTCGCGGTGGGAGCCGAATGCGGCTCGCGCGAAGATTCCGCCGATTTCTTCTCCAGAATAAAATTGCCGATCACCAGAACGTCCATCTGCGTTCGGCGGAAGCAGTCGAGAGCTTCCTCGGGACGGCAGACGATTGGTTCGTTGTCGTTGAAGGAAGTGTTGACGACGACGGGCACGCCTGTCAAATCGCCGAATGCGCGAATCAGTTTCCAGTAGAGCGGGCTGGCCTGGCGCGAGACGGTTTGCAGGCGCGCGGTGCCGTCCACGTG
>JBAVQT010000527.1:0-3861 GCA_049694295.1 Candidatus Acidiferrales bacterium | reverse complement strand
AGCCATACCTAGTGAATCGCAGCAGGCGCGACGTGAAGATTTAGCGCGGAAGCAGACTCGGAGGTGACGGCGCGACCCATTAACTCAAGAAAATTACGGCCGCTACGAAAAGAGCGATCAACCATAGACGTTCACTGGCTCGAAACATTTCCATCGCAATCTCCTGCCCCCAGCCTTCAGCTATCGTCCGCTGGCCACGCCGCTGGGTGAGATGAAACGCCGCTTCCGACCAGCAACGCGAACGGTGAGACTACCCGGCGGGCGAACTCGCTAGTTAGTAGTGTCGCTACCCTGCTTTTCGTTTCATGCCGGGGAGCATAATTGTCCGCCACTCACGCGTGGTCAGCCCGCTTGCCGACGCGGGGCGAGTCGCGAACGAGCCGCCGCTCGGAACGAACAGGCCGCGGCGTTCGCAACGTCAATTTGCTGTAACTGTCAGGGTGAGGCTAATTTGATGTTGCGGCGATCCGCCCGAGGTTCCCGCCACGGTCAACGTGTAGATCCCCGGCAGCGTCGCCGGATCGGCCGCTACCGTCGAGCTGCCGCCACCTCCGCAGGATGCGCATCCGAGAGCCAGCGCGGCTGCCAGCACCGCGCCAGTGGCCCAACTTTTTGCGTGGAAACGCGCGCAACGCAACGAAGGGAGGCCCCGGCCTCTCGCGAGACACATCGCAAGAAAAATGAGCGCCATGGCAGCCAACGCCGCTGAAGCGATGTCGGCTGAGCGGCGGCTGAACATTCGCGCGAGGCCGATGCCGAAAATCCCGCCTGCCGATCTTTTTAGATCGCTGGTCGCCGCTACCGCCGTGGTCGTGATTACGGCGGTGAACGCCGTTGCCGCCGTGGCTCCCGCCGCCACGCTGGCGCTCGACGGCACCGTGCAAGTCATGCCATTGTCCGCCAGCGAACCCGCGGGCTGCTCCGTGCAGCTCAGAGTAACCGTGCCGCTGAATCCGGAAAGCGGCGCCAGCTGCAAATTGAACGTGGCCGTGTCTCCAGAGATTACCGTCGCCGAGGCCAGCTGCGGATTTCCGCCCGTGGCCGCTTGCAGCGCAAAATCCGTCGCGATTCCGCTCAGGGTTACCGTCTGCGAACCGCTGGGCGAGTTGTCGTAGATCGTCATGGTCGCGTTGCGCTGGCCTGCGGTTCCCGACTTGGGGTCGAACGTCACTTGAATCGCGCAGGTGCCGTTTGGCTGAATCGGCACCGCTGCATTTCCGGCGCAGGCGCTGGCGTAGGAATAGGCAGTCGCATCCGAAAACGTCACGCGGTTGATCTGCAGCGCGCCCTGCCCGGTGTCGGTGACCGTTATGGGTATCGTCGAGTTCGCCGCCACCGGATTCGCGCCAATCAACTGCGCTGGAAATTGCAGCGTGGCGGGCAAAACGGATGCGTTCGCTTGCACTCCGGTGCCACCGAGGCTCACCGTCTGCGGGCTTCCTGCCGCATTGTCCGTCACGCTGAGAAGCGCGCTTCTTGGGCCGGTGGTGGTCGGATGAAAAGTGACGGCGATCGTGCAGCTTGCTCCGGCGTTGATTGGCTGCAGACAGCTGGACGTGGCGGCCGAAAAGTCTCCGGAGTCGGTCATGGATACTGCGACGCTGCTCAGGAGCGCGGTTCCTGTGTTGGTCAGCGTCACATTCACCGGTGTCCCCGTCGCACCTACGCTCTGGGTTCCAAACGCAACGCTCGCGGGCGCGACTGCTACCGTGGTGCCTGCCGTGCCCGATCCGGTCAGCGGCACGATCTGCTGGGTGCCCGCCGTTCCTCCAGCGTTGTCCGTAAAGATGAGATTTGCCGCCGGGGTCGGGCCGACGGACGCGGGCGTGAACGTCACGTTGACAGTGCAGGATGCTCCCACCGCCAGAGTTCCTCCGGTGAACGGACACGGACCGGTCACACCTCCGCTTGCCGTGTACTGCGTCGCGCCGGCGCCTACGATCGCGACGCCTGCGAGCGCGAGCGGCGCCTGTCCATTGTTCGCCAGAGCGACGGTCTGCGGCCCGCTGGCGGTTCCTTGGGTCTGCGCGGCAAATGTCAAAGCCGCCGGCACCGGCACGGCCGAGGGTTGGCCCGCTACGCCTGCGCCTTCAAACGTGATTACTTGTTGCGCGCCTGCCGCGCCCCCGGAATTGTCGGTCAGAGTCAGGGTGCCTTGAAAATTTCCCGTGGCAGGCGGGTTGAAAGTCACAGTAATGTTGCAGGTGTTGCCCGGCGCGACCGAATCGCAATTCTGCTGGTTGGCCACAAATGCGGAATTCGACGGTTGTCCGAGTCCGATCGTCAGCGCCAGATTTCCCGCGTTCTCAATTACCACTAACTGCGGAATGAGTTTCCCGGGATCGCCGCCCACAGCCGTGTTGGGGAAATCCAAATTCGTCGTGGAGAATTCGGCTTGGGCCCCGTCACCGAAGCCCTGCAAATCCACGACCTGCGGGCTCCCCGGCGCATTATCGGTGACGACGAGCTGCGCGCCCTCCGGCCCAGCCTGCGACGGAGTAAATATAGCCGTGAAGTAGCAGGGTTTCCCGGCATCAACGGTTACGGCCGGCTGGTTGGCGGCAGGGATGCAACTGCCGGTCACCGAAAAATCTCCCGCATTAGGGCCCGAAGCAGCCATCTGCGTAATTGTGAGAGTCGATGCTCCCGAGTTCAGCAGTTCTCCATTTAGCGGCCCACTCGAGGTTCCGTGTTGCCACGCGCCCAGGTTCATCACCGTCGGCTGGAAAGACACCGCAGCTGGCGTCCCCGCGCTTTCGGCGATCTCCGCCACGAAAGCATCCGGCAGCGCCGGGCTGCCCGGCAGAGCCACACAGCTCGAGCAGGTGGCTTGCGGCCCGGTCACCGTGGCCAACATCTCCGGGAAATCCGGCGCGGTAGTCTCACCCGCGGCGAACACATGCCCCGCTCCGTCCGTCGCCACCGCTGCGCCGCTGGTCGCCGTAGTGGTGCCAGCCGGCGCCGAACCTCCGAGCGGCGTCGCATACAATAGCGATGCGCCCCCCACTTGCGTCGCGTCAATTTTCATCAAGTAGGCTGCCTGCGTGCCGTTCATCGGCGCTGCATTGTCCAACCAGGGAAAAGTTGGCGATGTTGCGGTGCCCGCCACGTACACTCCGTTTGAGAGCGGCGTCGCGGCAGGCGTCACGGCCACGCTCACCGCCGAGTCGCTTTCCTGGGATCCGCCCCCAATGTAGGTCAGATATTCGAGCGTTGTGGCCACCGTCCCCGCATCGGTCACGTTCTCGCCGACCGCGGCCAGAAAACCGTTCGTTCCTCCAGCCGCGTAGCTGGGCTGAAATCCGGCATTCACAGGAACTACCCCGCCAAAGAGTCCGGCGTGAGGCGCATCGGCCAGCAAATTCTGAGTGGTTCCCACGGCGTAGAGCGTCGCTGGCGATTGCGAACCCAGCGCGATGGCCAGCACCTGGTCCGCTCCCTGGCCGCCCACCAGAGTGGCGTAGATCAGATCGCCCGGTCCGTTTCCCGATGGCGCGATCTTCATCAGGAATCCGTCCGAAATTCCGCCCGCGTACTGCGACTGAATTTCCGGCATCGTGGCTGTCGGCGCTGGAAACGAGTTCAATGGATCGCCGGTGTAGCCTCCGATGTACACGTTACCGTCCGCATCCGCTGCCGCGCTCGTCACCGCGACGGCCGCGGAATTCGGCACGCTGCCACCGGGCACGATCCCGAGATACGTGCAGTACCGCATCGCGGGCACTTGCGCGGGCTGCAGCATCACCACGTATCCGTCCGTCGCCCCGCCGCCGTATGTGTAATCCCACGGCGTTGGCGTCACATTGGTAACGGTCGAGGCGCAAAGATCCTGCGAAGTGGTGTCGCCGGCCACATAAATTG
>JBAVQT010000526.1:0-6142 GCA_049694295.1 Candidatus Acidiferrales bacterium | reverse complement strand
GTTGGCGATTAGGAATTTCGTTTCCGGGGAGAGCCGACCGATGCGGGTCGGGGAAAGGCGTGCAAGAAGCAAGGCCTGAGCGGGGCGCGTGGTGTGGCGTGCCGCCTGCATGTCGACGCTTCCTTTCTGCTGCCACTTCTTTATTGCTACTTCAGCCAGCAGATTAGCACTAGATGAGAATTTTGAAAAGGCGATTCGGTGTAAATTTTTTGATTCAGGGGTACCAAGGGTGGACGTCCCAAAATGGGAAACTCAATTCTGGCATTCCCGCTCCGCAGCACAAGGAGGCGGCGCGAATTGACATGCGGCGCGGCGCGGACGTAACCTCAACCTCGGTAGAACTTCATGGACCTATTCGAAGAAATCGTGCGGATGCGGCGAGCGGGCCAGCGGGGCGCGCTGGCCACGATTGTGCATACCAACGGCTCGATTCCGAGCTTTGAGTCATCGCGCATGCTGGTGCGGGAAGACGGCTCGATTGCCGGAACGGTGGGCGGCGGCTGCGTGGAGGCGGATGTATGGGCTGCGGCGCGCGAGGTGATCGAATGCGAGCAACCTCGCAAGATGACGTTCAACCTGAATAACGAAGCGGCCTACGATTCGGGGTTGATCTGCGGCGGCACGCTGGAAATTTTCGTCGAGCCGATCCTGCCGCAACCGACGCTGTGCCTTTTTGGCGGTGGCCATGTTTCCACGGCGGTGGCCCAGGTGGCGCATCTGGCCGGTTTTGCGATCTGCGTGGTGGACGACCGCGAATCGTTTGCCAACTCGGGGCGATTTCCGATGGCTTTGGCTTTCCATGCCAGTTATGAGGAGGCTTTTGAAAAGCTGCAGCCGGGGGCCTCGACGTATCTTCTGATCGTCACGCGGGGTCACAAAGACGACATGCGTTGCCTGGCTTGGGCGGCACGCACCGGCGCTCGGTACATCGGCATGATCGGGAGCCGCCGCAAAGTGATCTCGGTATACCGGGCGCTGGAGAAGGAAGGATTTTCGCCGGAGCTATTCGATCGCGTTCACGCGCCGGTGGGCCTGGAGATCGGGGCGCTCACGCCGGAAGAGATTGCGGTTAGCATCGTGGCGGAAGTGATCGCGGTGCGACGCGGCGCTGGAAGTCTGCCCCACAAATCGCTGCGGGTGGCCGCGATGGCCGCCGGAGCGGACGACTGACGCCATGCTGGCCGCCGCGATTCTCGCCGCCGGGGAATCCAGCCGCATGGGCCAGCCGAAGGCTCTGCTGCCGTATCAAGGCGTTACCTTCGTGCAACATCTCGCTGAAGCGGTGCGCCATCCGAGGATTGGTGTGTCGCGGATCGTGCTGGGAGCGGGCGCCGCGGAGATTCGCGCCCGGCTCAGCGTGGCGCCGGAGGTGATCGTGATCAACGAGCGCTGGGCCGAGGGCCAGCTATCGTCGATCCATGCGGCGCTGCGCGCGCTACCTACCGACGGCTCGATCGAGGGGCTGCTGCTTTGCCCGGTGGACCATCCGCTGATTTCCGCCCATCTGGTGGACGCGCTGATTGAAAAATTCGACGGTTCGGCGAAGTCCGTGGTGCTGCCAACATTCGAGGGGCGGCGCGGACATCCCGTAATTTTCCGCGCGTCGCTCTTCGCGGCGCTGCTGGAGGCGCCGCCGCAAGTGGGAGCGCGCCAGGTAGTGTGGGACAACGCGCACGACGTGCTGGAAGTTCCCACGCAGGAGGAGGGCGTGCTGCTCAATCTGAACGATCCCAACACGCTGCGCCGGGCGATCGGGCGTCCGGAGGCGTAGGGATTTTTTGCGGTGAAACTTTGATGCGGCGGGTAGCGTTCGGCCGACGACAAATTATTTTGTGTTGGGTCAGGCTGAAATGGAAAGAGCGCGCTCTCCCTCGGTGAGTGATTCCACCCTTCGGGCGGAGATTTTCAGGGCATCGATAAGACCACCACCCCATGCGTCTAAACTTCCGGGTTGCCCGTTACACATCCACTAGCGCGAGCCGGACTCTAGGTTTGGCATTTCAACGCGCGGTGGATTCGTTGACTTGCCTGCAGTGGGCACCTAAGATGGCAGCACTATGGCGGGCTCGGACGCACTCATCGGCCAGACCGTCTCCCACTACCGCATCTTCGAGAAGCTCGGCGGCGGTGGCATGGGTGTGGTCTACGAAGCCGAGGACCTGAGCCTCGGTCGCCACGTCGCCCTGAAGTTCCTTCCTGAAAACATGGCGAAAGACCTGCAAGCGCTCGAGCGCTTTCGGCGCGAGGCGCGCTCTGCTTCCGCACTGAACCATCCGAATATCTGCACGATCTATGAAATCGCCGAAGATGGCGGGCGTCTCTTCATCGTTATGGAGCTGATGGAGGGGAAGACACTCAAGCAGATGATCGAAGGCAGGCCGCTTGTTGTGGAACAGGTGCTGGACCTGGGTGCAGAAATTGCGGACGCCCTAGAGGCGGCGCACGAAAAAGGCATCGTCCACCGTGACATTAAGCCTGCAAATATTTTCGTGACGAAGCGGGGGCGAGCGAAGATTCTCGATTTTGGCCTAGCGAAGCTCAACACTGGCGCCGAAGGTGTTGGTGTTTCCAGGATGGCCACTGCAACATCGGGAGAGTTACTGACCAGCCCTGGCAGCACAGTAGGCACCATCGCGTATATGTCACCGGAGCAGGCACGCGGAGAAGAGTTGGATGCACGCACAGATTTGTTCTCGTTCGGTGCGGTGCTCTATGAGATGGCGACGGGGCGGATGGCTTTCCAGGGTGGCACGGCTGCCGTCGTTCACGACGCGATCTTGAATCGAGCGCCGATTGCTCCCTCAAAACTGAACGCTGAGTTGCCTCCACAGCTGGGAGCAATCATCGACAAGGCGCTGGAAAAAGACCGCAAGCTGCGCTACCAGAATGCAACTGACATCCGGACTGACTTGCAGCGGCTGAAGCGCGATTCAGATTCGGCGCGGTTGCCAACAACGACGGAGGCGAGGACTTCATCACGCCTTGGAAAGCGCTGGAAAATCGTTGTCCCTGCTGCCATAGCGGTCGTGGCGCTCGCCGCGGGCGGGTACTTATATTTCCACCCCAAGCCGAGGTTATCCGAGGAAGACACGCTTGTGCTGGCCGACTTCACCAATACAACCGGTGATCCCGTCTTCGACGACACCTTGAAGCAGGCGATATCCGTCCAGTTAGCGCAATCCCCGTTCCTTAACATCCTCTCGTATGCGAGAATCCGCGCCACTCTCAGGTTGATGGCCAAGCCGTCGGATACCAGACTCACGCCAGACGTGGCGAGCGATCTCTGCCAACGAGCGGGCGGCAAGGCTTACATTTCAGGTTCGATTTCAAATTTAGGCAGTCAGTATGTGATCGGCCTCGATGCCACCGATTGCAAGACTGGCGATCCCATCGCACAGGAACAGGTGACGGCAGAGAACAAAGAACACATCCTAAAGGCCCTGGACCAGGCGGCGACCAAGCTCCGGGAGAAGCTCGGTGAGTCGCTCAGCACGGTCGAGAAGTTCGACGCTCCCCTCGACCAAGCCACTACTCCCTCTCTCGAAGCCCTGAAGGCGCTCTCCGTGGGGATTAAAACTCTGCAGGAGAAAGGCAGCGCGGCAGCGATTCCCTCGTTCAATCAGGCCATCGAACTCGATCCTAATTTCGCTGCCGCCTACGAAGTCCTCGGAATTTCCTACTCCAATCTCAGAGAGCCCGGTCTGGCCACCAAGAACCTGCAGAAGGCTTATGATTTGCGCGGCAGGGTGAGCGAGAGAGAGAAACTGCGGATCTCGGGTTCTTATTACCTCCTAGCCACGGGTGAACTCGAAAAGGCCCTCCAGGCTTACGAACTGTGGGCCCAAACCTATCCACACAACAGCGAACCCTTCGGGGATTTGGGCGTCGATTACACCTACCTGGGACAATACAAGAGCGCGATTACCGCGAGCCTGGAGGACCTCCGCTTGAACCCGGGCAGCGCAGCGGCTTACACCAACCTCGTGGGTCTCTATCCGGCCGTGAATCAGCTGGACGAAGCGAACGCAACGTATCAGCAGGCGATAGCGCACAAGGTTAACAACCCGTTCCTGCATGGAAATCGCTATGGAGCGGCGTTCTTGGAGAACGACAGCGCTGAAATGCAGCGGCAAGTTGCCGCGGCTACCGGCAAACCAGGGGAAGACGTGCTTTTTTCGTTCGCGGCCGACACTGCGGCGTTCTACGGGCTTTTGGCAACCGCCCGCAGACTCTCTCAACACGCCATCGACTCCGCTAACGCCGATGACTCAAAAGAGACTGCCGCAGCATGGCAGATGGGCTCCGCCCTGCGCGAAGCTGAGTTTGGCAACCTATCGCGCTCGCGTCAGGAAATCACCTCCGCGCTCGCCGAAGCCTCCACTCGGGATGTAAGCGTTCTCGCCGCTCTGGCGTTGTCGCGCATCGGAGATGTGAGCCGCGCCGAGAGCTTGGCACGCGATTTGGCCGAGCGCTTTCCCCTCAATACGGCCATAAACCACTATTGGTTGCCGGCCGTTCAGGCCTCAATCGAAATGACACGGAAGAATCCAGCAAAAGCTCTCGAAGATCTCCGGACCACAGCAGAATACGAACTGGGTACACCCCTTCCGCAGTTCGAGGTTGGGGGATCCCTATACCCCGTCTATATTCGCGGCCAAGTGTACCTGTCGCTGCATCAGGGCAAGGAAGCAGCAGCGGAGTTCCAAAAGTTGCTGGATCAGCGCGGGGTCGTCGTGAACTGCCCCCTAGGTGCCCTGGCACGCCTTCAGCTCGGGCGCTCGTACGCAATACAGGACGACGCGGTCCGATCCCGGGCCGCCTATCAAGACTTCTTCCAGCTGTGGAAAGACGCCGACCCCGACATCCCGATACTGAAGCAGGCCAAAGCCGAGTACGCGAAGCTACAGTAGTCGATTCGAATGTGTACTTCGATGCTTTTGCGCCGATAGCTCGGCGCCGCGCGCCATCCGTTGCAAACAATCGGACGTGTAGTCGGCCAACGGGAAGTAATCCGTTTCATCCGTCACGCGGCCCGCTGCCGGCGATTCTTCCGCTGTTCCCTCGCCGCTTCCAGCTTCCGATCCCGCTCGACCTGAATCCGATGCCGATGCCCGGCGAGCATGTCCCGTGGCGTGAGGTAGCCGATGGCGCTGGACTATCGGAAGGGATTTCGGGCGGGGTGGCGGACGGGCGCGTGATCGACTGAAGCTGCCGCTGGTGTCAAGGTGTCTCGGGGCCGATCACTCGCGCCACGCCGCCCACGATATCCAGTTGAGTCTCCTGCGCCGCAAACTCGCGGCGGACGTAGCCCATGCCGATGGCCGTTTGAGCGGCGGGCGAATACGCCGCGCTGGTGACGATGCCGGCCTCCTTACCGGCGACGTCCAGACGCTCGGCGAAGGGCGGCACCTGCTGAGTGGAAAACATCAAGCGCACGCGCTGGCGATTTACTTGGCCGCGCGATCTGACGCGCTCGACGATTTCCTGACCGGTGTAGCAGCCTTTCGAGAAGCTAACATGCGTTTCGATCACCCCGGCCTCGTGGGGGATGACCGTTTCGTTGAAGTCCACCGGATATCGCGGAATGCCGGCCTCGAGGCGCAGCGATTCCAAGGCGGCCATGCCAATGACCGTGCCGCCGGCGGCTTGGACCGCGAGGCGCAACAGATTCCATAGCATTTCAATGTCTTCGCGGCGCGACATGAATTCGACGCCTACGCCGCCGATTTGCGACCGCCGAATCGCGAGGCAGGCGACGCCGCCCACGCGCACCTCCGCGGTGGCGGCCTCCGAAAGTTCCGCCAGCGCCCGGCCGGTGGCCTTCGCGAACACGACCTCCGCGCGCGGACCTTCGATGGCCAAGCTGGCCTTCGCGTCGGTGACGTCATTGAACTCGACGTCATCCATGATGATGTACTTCTTAAGAGTCTCATCGACCGTCTGGCGAGCAGAAGCGTGCGTGCGGACCAGGATTTTTTCCTGGAGCACGTAGGCTTCTAGCTCCGCCAGGATTCGTCCCTGCACACTGAGAAGCAGCGCGAGCGTTCCGCGGCCTTCCGCGAGAGTCTTGAGGTCATTGGAAACCATGGCGTTGAGGTAGCGGACCCGGTCGGCGCCGGTGAGTTCGAAGGTGGCGTGCCAG
>JBAVQT010000525.1:0-1812 GCA_049694295.1 Candidatus Acidiferrales bacterium | reverse complement strand
CTTCATGATGGTCTTCAATCGCTCTTCGAACTGGCCGCGATACTTGGTGCCAGCCACGATCAGCGAAAGATCGAGCGAGAGGATGCGTTTGTCGGCCAGAAACGGAGGCACATCGCCGTCCGCAATTCGTTGCGCAAGTCCTTCGACGATGGCCGTCTTGCCCACCCCGGGTTCGCCGATCAGCACGGGATTATTTTTCGTACGGCGGCAGAGAATCTGAATGGCGCGCTCCAGCTCGCGATCGCGCCCAACCAGCGGATCGAGCTGCCCTTCCATTGCCGATTGCGTCAGATCGCGGCTGAATTCCGCAAGCAAAGACGCTTCTTTTGGGCGATTCACAGGCACCTTCTCTCCCGTGGTCCGCGCCAGGTCTTCGCGAACGGTGGAAAGGCGCAATCCGCGTTCCAATAAAATTTCCGCGCCAAAGGATTTCTCTTCGCGCAGGACGCCCAGCAGCAGATGCTCCGTGCCCACATGCTTGTGGCCAAGGCGCTCCGCCTCTTCCGCGGCAAAATTGAGAATGCGCTTGCACTCCTGGCTGAGCGGAACTTCGACGGAAGTGGAAATCCGCTCGCGCACCGTAATGCGAGCTTCGATTTCCTTCCGAATCGATTCGATCGAGCCGTGCGTTCGCAAAAAGCGGTTGGCGAGCGCTTTATCCTCGCGCAACAGCCCCAGCAGCAGATGTTCCGTCTCGATGTACGGGCTACCGTACTGGCTGGCCTCATAGCGGGCGAAAAAAATCACGCGCCGAGCCTTTTCTGTATAGCGTTCAAACACGGGTCACCCGCGCTCTCCCAGAGCCCTGGATACAGCACCGGCCGGCTCAGCAGGAGAGGCCGCTGTACCGGCAAATGCTTCTAGGCCCGGCGCAAAATCACCATGTTCGAGGACCAAGGTGCGGTCCGCACGCCGGGCTAAGGATTGGTTGTGCGTTGCCAATATCGAAGTCAATTGATAGGAGCGATGGAGGCGCTGCATCAACTCGAATACACTTTCAGCGCTCCGTTCGTCGAGATCCCCTGTCGGTTCGTCCGCCAGCAGCACCGCCGGATGGTTCACCAAGGCCCGCGCGATCGCCACTCGCTGCTGCTCGCCCCCGGAAAGTTGGCCGGTCTGCTGCCCCGCGCGGCTTGCCAGCCCTACTTCGCCCAGCCAATCCTGCGCCGTGCGGAGCGCCTCGCCCAAACCTGTTCCCCGCAGCAACAGAGGCATCGCAATATTTTCGGCGGCCGTAAAATCGGGCAGCAGGTGATGCCGCTGCCAGACAAAACCCACCGCGCGATTGCGATACTCCGCAAGTTGCGTTTCCGAAAACGATTGAAGCGAATTCCCGGCGAAGTATACTGTACCGCTCGTTGGAGTGTCCAGCGCCGCCAGGAGATGCAACAGCGTGCTCTTCCCCGTTCCGGATGGTCCCACCACGGCGATCATCTCGCCGCGTTCGATTGAAAAATTCAGATTGTGAAGCGGAGTGATTTCTTGCGAGCCAGAGCGAAAGGTTTTCGAAAGGGCCTCGCCGCGCAGAATTTCCCGCGAGTCATTCGGAGTCCCGAATCGGGGGTCTTCGAGAGGTGCCGCGCCCGGGTTCGATTGCTTCTGCATCGCCTGAGGGAACCTATGTCACTTTAGATGCCGAAACAGCCAATCTGTATGTCCTTCGTTTGCAAGCAGCTGGAATTCCCGATTTCGGGCTGCCCCGCCGCCCACTCCCAGCCCTTTCCCTTTTTCGCCTGTCGATTACCGTCGCCCGAAACCGGCTTTCCGAGCTCGAAATGACCGCGACTGGAACACTTCGTCTGCCTTCGAAGT
>JBAVQT010000524.1:0-3396 GCA_049694295.1 Candidatus Acidiferrales bacterium | reverse complement strand
CCCAAGGCGTGCTCACCGGCGGCGCCATCGTGTTTTTCACCTACATCGGCTTCGATTCCGTTTCCACCGCTGCCGAGGAGTGCAAAGACGCCAAGCGCGATCTGCCCATCGGCATTCTGGCCTCGCTCTTCATTTGCGCGTTCTTCTACATTGCCGTCGCTATCGTCCTCACTGGCATCCAGCATTGGGACACGCTCAATAATGCCGCGCCCGTCGCCAACGCTCTCGAGGCCATCGGCCTCAACGGTGTGAACCGCTGGGTCACGGCCGGCGCGCTCATGGGCATGATCTCCTCTATTCTGGTCTTCCAGCTCGGACAGGCTCGCGTCTGGTTCGCCATGTCGCGCGATGGCCTCCTTCCCGGAATTTTCTCCCGCGTCCACAAGAGGTTTCGCACCCCCGACGTGGCCACCTGGGTCGCCGGTTTCTTCGTCGCCATTCCGGCCGGAATTTTCGACATCGGCACGCTCGCCGACCTCTCCAACATCGGCACGCTCTTCGCCTTCATTCTCGTTTCGATCGCAGTGCTCATCCTTCGCAAGAAACAGCCCGAGCGCGCCCGCGGCTTCCGCGTTCCCTGGATGCCTTGGATTCCCCTTGCCTCGGTCCTTTTGTGCTTTATCCTGATGGCCAGCCTGACGGTCGAAAACTGGATCCGATTCTTCGTCTGGCTCGCGATCGGCCTGGTCTTTTATTATTTCTATGGCCACCGCCACAGTCAGCTGACCGACGCTCGCATCCAAGCCCAGGCGCAGGGAGGAAAGTTAGGATGAATCGCGGCGTTCGCGCCGGTCTCGCAATCGCGGCAACTGCGGCGTTGCTCTGGCCCGCCGTGATGTTTGGCTGGGGCGAGACGGCCGAGAGGCTCGTTGCCAATAAGGCCGTCGATACCTTGCCGGACGAGATACTTCCGTTTTTCGTCGCCAGCCGGCGTTTCCTAGTGCAGCACGTCAGCGATCCTGAAGAAGGCGAACTGAAGTCCTCTGCGCCGCCCCCGCCCAGCGCCGCCGCGGCCCGATCCGCCATCACCACCACGGAGCCGCCAAGTCCATCCGCCGCGGCCGCCGCCAGCCACATGAATGATTTCATCCAGCTCGATCACTACGGCACGTTCCCATTCTCGGCGCTGCCCCGCGACTATGCCGCCGCTGTCAGTAAGTACAACCGGCGCACCATCGAAGAATATGGCCTCTTGCCATGGGCCGTGGGCGTTCACAGCCAGCACCTCACCGACGCATTTCGCAATCACAATTGGGACGGAGCCCGGCTCGAAGCGGCCCTTCTGGCCCACTACGTCGCCGCGGCCCACGATCCTTTCAACACCACCATCAATTTCGACGGAAAACTTTCCGGCCAGCCCGGTGTTAATCAGAGGTACGGCGGGGCGCTGGTAGACCGTTATCAGCTTTTCTTTTTCGTGAAGCCTAACGAAGCGGCCTACATTCACGATCCCACCGAATATGCTTTTGAGATGGCCCTCGGCGCGCACGCCACCCTCGAAAAGGTGCTGCTCGATGACCGTCGCGCCCGCCAGGGTCTCGCGGGCTACACCGACGATTATTACGACCGTTTCTACGCTCTGGCTGGGACCACCCTGGTGCAACAGCTTTCCGAGACGACTACGGACGTGGGCTCCTATTGGATGACCTCCTGGATCAACGCCGGACGTCCCCAATTGCCCCAATAAGCGAGCGATTAGCGTAAGAGAAAACCTCGTGAACACTCCACTCACGCCCGCGATGCCGCCTCTGCGAAAACCTACCGTCGTGGATTCTCTGCCCAAGGCGGAACTCCATCTGCACCTCGAGGGCACTATTCGCCCCGAGACCGCCATCGAACTCGCCGCCCGCCACGGCGTCAAGCTGACGCCCGAAGAAGTCGCCGCCCGCTATCGTTACAAGGATTTCCTGGGGTTCATCGACACCTTCAAATGGGTCACTTCGTTTCTCCGCCAGCCCGATGACTACGCACTGATCACTCGCCGCATGGCCGAAGAGTTGCTCCGCCAAAACGTGGTTTACGCTGAAATAACGATTTCCACCGGCGTGATGTTGCGCCGCATGCAAAACGTCGAAGCGAATTTTCAAGCCATTCGCGACACAGCTCAGAGCGTCCCGTTCAGCCGCCTGCGCACCGCCTGGATTTTCGACGCCGCACGCCAATGGGGCGCCGATGCCGCCATGGAGGTCGCCCGCTGCGCCGCCAAACTTCAGCCTTCCGGCGTGATCGCCTTCGGCATGGGCGGCGACGAATTGGCCTTCCCCACCGTGAATTTCCGGCCCGCGTTTCACTACGCCAAAAGCGAAGGCCTGCGCTTGGTGTGCCACGCCGGGGAAGTTGGCGGGCCCGAACTCGTTCGCGAGGCCGTCGAGATACTCGGAGCTGAGCGCATCGGTCATGGAATCGCCGTGATGCGCGATCCGGCGCTCGCCGACATGCTCGTACTCCGCCGCGTCGTCCTCGAAAACTGTCCAACCAGCAACATCTGCACCGGTGCGCTGGCCAAGCAGACCGGAAAGGCTGCGGGCGATATGCGAGACCATCCGTTGCGAAAATTTCTCGAGCGCGGCTTGAGCGTCACCCTTTCCACCGACGATCCCGGCATGTTCCACACCGACCTCTTCACCGAATACTCGATTGCGGCTTCCCTCGGCCTCAGCGACAAGCAACTCGTGAATCTTGCCGAACAGAGTTTCCAATCGGCCTTTCTCTCGCCCGAAGACAAACGCAAATATTTGGAAGATTTTCGCGCCGCGGCCGGCGCCCAGGGGCTGGTATAATTCTGGCGATGAAAGCACATGTCTGGGTGATGCCAAAAGCGACCGTCCTCGATCCGCAGGGGCAGACCATTCAGCGCGCTCTCGGTTCGCTGGGCTATGCAAAAATCCGCGACGTTCGCCAGGGCAAGTTCTTCGTCCTCGAACTCGACGGCCTCAATCGCGACGAAGCCAAATCGCAGGTCGAAAAAATCTCCCGCGAAGTCCTCACCAATCCCGTCATCGAAGAATTCCGCTTCGAAATCATCGAATAGCCCCCTTTCGAGTCCGCTTTCCGCCCTGTTAGAACTTTGCGACATGCGCCCGCCGTCAATCCTGGCACGCGAGCCCGGTGTGCTACTCTGATTGAAACCTAGCCGCCGCGGCCCTGCAGTCTCGGCGGCCATCGGGAGCGAACCACTGTGTGCGGAATCGTTGGTTACATCGGATCGAAGCCCGTGGTGCCACTCATTCTCGAGGGCCTGAAGAAGCTCGAATATCGCGGATATGATTCCGCGGGCATCGCCGTGGTGCGCACCGACGGCAAGATGGAAATCCGCCGCGCGCCCGGCAAGCTGCGAAATCTTGAAGAATCCATTCGCCAGACTCCGCTCGAGGGTTCCTACGGCGTGGGCCACAC
>JBAVQT010000523.1:0-2807 GCA_049694295.1 Candidatus Acidiferrales bacterium | reverse complement strand
CCCATCTGTTTTATGCGGGCCGCCATGCCGCTACGGTCGTCACTCACAACTACACATTCACGTCCTAATCAATTTGGGGCAGGGAACTGAACAGCGCGAAATGACGTTGTTTGGCCGTCACTCGATTTCAATCACGCGGACCTCCATGACTGGCAAACGCTATTATCTAACGACGATCGAAGCCTGGCGACGAAATGCTCCCCGGTTCGCTACTTCACACTGGATCGCGCTCGGCGCCTCGACCGCTGGCAGCGCTCAGCCGAACGAGAGCGGTGGAAAATCATCGACTTCGGATGACCAGGCACCGATCCTCGTGGTCATCGAGGCCGATGAGGGCGCACACCTGGCACTGGAAGATGACTCAACCTTCTCTTGTCTGCCTCACCCGTTAGCGCAACAGGCAATCTCCGGCGCGGCTCAAGCCGCCCTCGCAGGTCACGGTGTGGCGCCGGGGACGACTATGTTCGATGTTGCGGAAACAGCTGGGCGGATCCATCCGCTGCTGCGTCATCGTGTGTTTTGAATCATGCGAATTCGACCTTACCAAGAAGCGGATCTGGATGCACTGCGCGAGATTCATGCGCGTCAGGGATTCGACTACAATTTCCCAGACCTCAGCGAACCCATCTTCGTCTCGAAAATTGTGCTCCAAGACGAGTCTGGCTGTATCGCGATGGCGTCGCTCGCGCGACTTACGTGCGAAATATATTTGTTGGCTGATCCGGCGGCGGGGACACCGCTCCAACGTTACGAGCAGTTGCTGGCGCTTCAGGGCGCTGGACAACAGGACCTGCTGACGCGCGGTCTGGAAGACGCTCACGCGTGGCTTCCCCCTTCTATCTCCGAACGATTTGGCCGCCGGCTCGAGACCTTTGGTTGGGTGCGCGACGATCTTTGGACTCCGTATTGCAAGCACCTCCGTGACTAGATAAATCGAGGAAGACGGACTCTCCGTTGAGCAACTCACGCACCAAGAATTAATCCCAGGAGGAAACCTATGTCTCGCGGTGCTCAGCGCACGACGCGTCAACTCACCGATCAACAGCTCTCGCAGCAAAACCAGCTAATCTCACAAGCCAACCAGCAGGGAAGTTCTGATCGTTCCCTCATGATGCCGGCGATCCAAAGCCTTCTCGATAGCCAGGGCTACACGCCCCAACAACAGTCCGCCATCACTCAGCAAAGCATGGGCGCCGCAAACACTGCGTTTGACGCGCTTCGAGAACAGGCCGCCAATCGCGCCGCCGCCACGAACGACACCGCAGGTTACGGCGACCTTACTGCCCAGCTAGGTCGCCAACAGGCCCAAGCCCTCGCCAGCCAAGCTCAACAGAATCAAATCTCCTTTGCGAACCAGAAGTTGAATGAGCAACTCGCGGGCTTGAGCGCGCTTGGCCAAACCTACGGCATAGACACCAATCTTCTCGGTCGAGCCATGGGCGTGCCTGCCGAACTGCTCGGTGTGCGCCAACGCGCTTCTACTGGATCATCGAATGCTGGCCTCGGGACTGCTTTCGGAATCGGGTCCAGCGTCGCGTCACTTTTCGGTTAATCTCGTTATCTGTTTCGAACCATGAGTCCACCCGCGTTCGCCAGAATCGCGAGCGCAGCCTCTTTCCTTTTTTCGCTTACCGCGAGTCACGAGGCCTCTCCATGCGTACACTTTTCGATCTTCACTGGTTGGCCATCGCGTTCACCTCGCTCGTACAGTTAGCGCTCTTCGTGCGCTGGCTTCATCGTCGGATTCGCTCCGATGAGATCACGCGCGCGTTCGTCGAAGACATCGCTATGAATCACCTGCCTCGCATTTACGCAATCCTCGAGCGCGTTTGCGAGCAGCAGGGGATTGACCACCCGCCGCTTCCCGCAATCCACTGGGTGGATCTAAATCGAAAGTCTCACTAAAGATGCCTCCGCTTCTGCCAAAGGCGGGCCTCGTTACGCTGGCGAACTCCACCGCTCGGCGCCACGCGCTGGAACCGGCGCTTGTCTGCGCCACGATTGAGCAGGAGTCCGATTGGAACCCGTTCGCACTTCGTTACGAGCCTGTCTTTCGGGTCCGCTACGTCGCGCCGCTCAACCTCGCGCCGACCGAGGAAATCTCTCGTTCAATGTCCTGGGGCTTGATGCAGGTTATGGGGCAGGTCGCGCGCGAGCATGGTTTCGCGGAAACATTTCTAGGTTCCCTGTGCGATCCACAGAAAAACTTAGAAATCGGTTGCGCTATTCTGCGCGCAATGCTTGCCGCCTCGGCTGGCGATACCGCATCGGCCTTACGACTCTGGAATGGTGGCGCCGATCCCGACTATGCTTTGCAGGTGCTGGGGCGAATCTCGCATTACAAATGATCCGGTGCTGCTTTCAATGAGCCGCTGAAACCGATCGCATGATTTGGACTCTAGACGATCTTCGTCGCTTTCTGCTTGATCGCGGACGCCGCGAACGATGGCGAGCGGCAATAGCCGCCATGCGTCCGCGGAATCTCACCAATTTTGGCGATCTGCGCTAATACTATCGCCGCGTTAGGGAACCGAAGGTCAGGTCCTTCCCACATGCTCACGAAAACCAAAATCATAATTGTCCTCACAGGCTTATTGCTTTCCGGTTCCATCGCGATATTCGGCGCGTGGCTCGAATCGCACGATGATCGTGTCCGGATGCAAGCTACGGTGTCAGCGCAGAAAACCATCGTTGAGAGCCTGCAACGCCAGATGCAAACCATTCAGGACGAGGAGTCACAACGCGAGGCCGCCGCGGCTTCTGCGCTCGCCGCCATGCAGCAGGCTGTCGCGAAAATCCGTACGCCT
>JBAVQT010000522.1:0-16671 GCA_049694295.1 Candidatus Acidiferrales bacterium | reverse complement strand
AGAGGCGCGGGGAGGCCAGGCGATGAAGGCGCCGATCAAGATTCGCCCAGCCGTCAAGCGCATGCGGCCCTATCATCCTCCGCTGGAGGGTCGCGAGCGGAAGCTGCGGCTGGATTTTAACGAAAATTTGCTGGGTTGCTCGCCGAAGGTGCGCCGAGCTCTCGAGAGCCTGAGCGCAGCCGATCTTTCGATGTATCCCGAGCAGGAAACCACGCGCCGCGAGCTGGCGAAATATTTCGGCGTGCGGACGCGGGAGTTGCTGCTCTCGAACGGCACGGACGAAGCGCTGCATTCGATCGTGAACACATTCGTGTCGCCGCGCGAGCGGGTGCTGATCGTGGAGCCGACTTTTGCGATGTATCGCTTTTATTCCGAGCTGGCGGGAGCGCGTGTGGAGGCGTTGCGTTACGATGCGGCGCTGCGCTTTCCGCTGGCCGACACTCTCGCGGCGCTCCGCGGGAGCCCGCGCGTTTTCTTTCTCGCCAATCCGAATAATCCGACCGGTGGACTGCTGCGCGCGCCGGAGCTGGGTAGGATTCTTCGGGCGGCGCGAAATACGCTGGTGGCGATCGACGAAGCGTACGCCGACTTTTCGGGCTTCAGCGTGCTTTCGTGGATTCGCCGGCACCGCAACCTGATCGTCACGCGCACGTTTTCAAAATCGGCGGGACTGGCCGGACTGCGATTCGGGTGCCTTTTCGCGAACGAAGAGACGGCCGCGGCGCTGCGAAAGGCGCAGTCGCCATACCCAGTGAATGTCGCGGCGCTGGTGGCCGCGCGAGCCGCGGTCCGCGATCGGGCGTTTCGCCTGCGGACGTTGCGTGAATTTCGGCGGAGTAAATTTGAATTGGTGCGGGGCCTTTCGAAGCTGGGCGTGCGGCAGTTCCGTTCGGCGGGGAATTTTCTACTGTTGGATCTGGGCGCTGGCGCGAAGGAGATCGTCGTCGCTCTGGCGCGACGCGGGATTCTACTGCGCGACCGCTCGAGCGATTTTGGCGGAGCGGGCTATGTGCGCGTCACGATCGGCACGGTGGCGCATACGCAGCGGCTGCTGCGGGCATGGAGAAACATACGATGAGAAGAGCGAGCCTGCGCAGGACGACCAAGGAAACCGATATTCGCATCCGCGTGAATCTCGACGGCCGCGGCAAGGCGCGCATTGCGACCGGCATTCGCTTTTTCGATCACATGCTGGAGCAGATTGCGCGCCATGGCGCGCTGGATCTGGAAATCACGGCTCGCGGCGATCTGGACGTGGACCAGCATCACACGGTGGAGGATTGCGGAATTGCGCTGGGCGAAGCGGTGAAGGAAGCGCTGGGCGACAAGCGTGGAATTCTTCGCGCCGGATATTTTCTGATGCCCATGGACGAATCGCTGGCGGCCGCGGCCATCGATTTTTCGGGGCGGGCGCATTGCGTGTGCAAATGGAAGCCGCTGGCGCGCCGGGTGGGCGATTTTCAGACGGAATTGCTCGATGATTTTTTTCAGGCGTTCGCGCAATCGGCGGCGGCCAACGTCCACGTTCGTTTCCTGTATGGGCGATCGTCGCATCATCAGGTGGAATCCATGTTCAAGGCATTCGCGCGCGCGCTGCGCTTTGCGGTCACGCGCGACCGACAACTTCGCCGCGTGTTGCCATCCACCAAGGGAATCCTGTGAAGATTTCGATCGTGGACTATGGGGCGGGGAATCTGGCGTCGGTGGAGCGCGCCTTCCAGCGCCTGGGCGCGACGACCGAGCGCGCAGCGCGGCCCGAAGCTATTGCTCGCGCCGGTGCGATCGTGCTTCCGGGCGTGGGGCATTTTTCGGCATTCGTGGGGGGCTTACGCGAGCGAAATCTTGCCGAGGCATTGGGCACGGCGTTTGCTGGAGGCGTGCCGCTGCTGGGGATTTGCCTGGGCTTGCAGGCTTTTTTCGAATCGAGCGCGGAAGCACCGGGAGCGGCAGGCCTGCGATTTCTGCCGGGAGAAGCGCGCGCATTGCCGACCAGCGTCAAATCGCCGCACATCGGCTGGAATCAGGTGACTCGCGTCGCGCCGAGCAGACTTTTGCGCGATGTTTCCGAGAGCGCGTATTTTTATTTCGCGCATTCGTTTGCGCTGCCCGCGGGGGAAGCACATTCCGTGGCTCTCTGCGATCACGGTTTTCCATTTGCGGCTGTTGTGGAATGGAAAAATTTGATGGCGGTGCAGTTCCATCCCGAAAAATCCGCCGGGCCAGGGGAACAGGTGCTACGGAATTTTTTGGAGGCGGCGCGATGACGCTGGCGCGGCGAATCATACCCTGCCTGGACGTGGACGCCGGGCGCGTGGTCAAAGGGATTGAATTTCAGCAACTTCGCGACATGGGCGAGCCCGCCGAACTGGCGGCGCGCTACGATCGCGAAGGCGCGGATGAGCTGGTGGTGCTGGACATCGCGGCTTCGCGGAGCAATCGCGCGATTTTTCTGGCAACGATCCGCGCTGTGGCGCACGAGCTGAAAATTCCGCTCTCGGCGGGCGGCGGCATTCGCACGCTCGAAGATGCCGGCGCGGTGCTGCTGGCGGGCGCGGACAAGGTGACGATCAACACCGCAGCGGTGCGGCGTCCGGAATTGATTTCGGAACTTGCGGGGCATTTTGGATCGCAGGCCGTGGTGCTCTCGATGGATGTGAAGCGCGCGGCGGCGTCCTGGGAGGTGTACGTGAGCGGCGGGCGCGACGCAGCCGGGATTGATGCCATCTCGTGGGCGCGCGAAGGCGTGGCGCGCGGCGCGGGAGAAATTCTGCTCACGTCGATTGACCGCGACGGCACCTGCAGCGGCTTCGATTGCGCGCTGACTGCGACGATCGCCAAGACTGTTACGGTGCCGGTGATCGCATCGGGCGGCGCGAAAACGTTTGAGGATTTTCTTGCTGCGTTCACCGCCGGCGGCGCGGATGCGGCGCTGGCGGCGTCTGTTTTTCACGACGGCAGGCACGAAATTTCCGCGCTGAAGGAATTTCTTTCGACGCGCGGTTTGCCGATTCGGCTGATGGAGCGGGCGGCGCCATGATCGTGCCTTGCATCGATCTGCAGGGTGGCAAGGCGGTGCAACTGGTGCGAGGGCGGCGGCGCGCGCTGGCGGTGGACGATGTGCTCGGGTTGCTGGAGAGGTTTCGCGACTATCCGATGCTGCACGTGATCGATCTCGACGCGGCCACGGGATGTGGCGGGAACGCTCGATGGATCAGACGGCTCTGCAGCCGCGCCACCATGAAAGTTCGAGTGGGCGGAGGCATTCGCACGGTGGCACGCGCGGAGCGAGCGCTGGCCTGGGGGGCGGAAAAAATTATCGTGGGCAGCGCAGCTTTCCGCGAGGGCCAAATCAACGAACGATTTTTGAAGCGGCTGGCCGCGCGCGTGGGCAAGCGCCGCGTGATTATCGCGCTCGATACGGAGGGCGGCAAGATCGTGACGCACGGCTGGCGGCGCCAGTTGCAGCTGAGTCCGGCGGAGGTGATCGCGCGGCTGGAGGTCTATTGTTCGGAATTTTTGGCAACGTTTGTGGACAATGAAGGGACGATGAAGGGAACGAATCTGGCGTGGTTTCGGGCACTGCGTCGCGCCACGCGATTTCCGATCACCGCCGCCGGAGGAATTCGCAGCCTGCGGGAAGTTCGCGCGCTCGAAAAGATCGGGATGCATGCGGCCGTGGGAATGGCGATGTACACCGGGAAATTATCGTGAGGACATTTGCCTTCCGCGTGGAGGACCAGCGTGATTTTCCGACGCGAAGTCCGGCGCAGGAAAGTCGTGGAAGAGCGGCGCATCGCGCGATCGATGCGTTTGGCAGCTCTTTTGCGATGTTCCGGAGAGTACATTCATCGGCACCGTGCGCGGCGCTCCGTGCGATTGGAGTTAGATTGCTAGTGTATAGTTCTTGCAAGGCGCAGCTACTCCGCATGCGGTCCTGCAAATTTTCTCGCAGGTCGTTTCGATCGCTTCGCCTCGGGTCTATCCACGGATGAAACAAAAACTGGTGGTCATGAAATTTGGGGGCACCTCGGTGGGCGATGCCGCTTGCATCGCGCGGACGGTGCGGATTTCGGCGGAGGCCTCGCGAGAGAGCGCGGTAGTAGTCGTGGTTTCGGCGATGAGCGGCGTCACCAACAAATTGATTGAAGCCGCTAATCGCAGCGAGGCCGGACAGCGCGAGGAAGCTGTGGCGCTGATTGAGCTATTGCGCAAACAGCACGAAACCGCAATCGTGGCGCTTATTCCCGACGAAACGAAGCGCCGCCGGCTGCTCGAGCGCACGGAAGAGACTCTTGCGGAGGCCAAGCGGCTCTGCGAAGGGACTGCGCTGCTGCGCGAGCTGACGCCGCGCACGCTGGACCTTATATCGAGCCTGGGCGAACGGCTTTCCGCGCCGATGGTGGCGGCCGCGCTGGCCGAGGCCGGAGTAGCCAGCGAGGCGATCGAGGCCACGGAGTTGATCGTTACGGATTCCTATCACGGTGGCGCCGAACCGATCATGGATCGCACGCGCGAGCGTTCGGAAGCGCGGCTGCGCCCGCTGCTTGCGAAACACATGGTGCCCGTAGTCACCGGCTTCATCGGCGCGAGCGCCGAAGGTGTGCTCACGACGCTGGGCCGCGGCGGCTCGGATTACTCGGCGACGATTTTGGGCGCGGCGCTGGGCGCCGACGAAGTAATTATCTGGACCGATGTGGATGGCGTGTTGACGGCCGATCCGCGACAAGTGCCCGAAGCCACGGTGATTCCGGAAATTTCCTATCGTGAGGCAGCCGAGCTTGCGTATTTTGGCGCAAAAGTGCTGCATCCGAAAACGCTGCGCGCGGTGGCGCCAGCGAAGATTCCGGTCTGGATTCGCAACAGCTTCGCGCCCGAACGGCCGGGCACGAAAATCGCGGCGAAAAATGAGGCGTCAAACGGCGGAGTGAAAGCGCTGACGGCGATCAGCGACGTCTCGCTGATTGCGGTGGGCGGGCCGGGGATCATCGGCTTGCCCGACGTGGTGGGCCGGACGTTCTCGACCACTTCGGAGGTTCGAGCCAGCGTGCTGCTGATCTCGCAATCTTCGTCGCAGAACGATATTTGCTTCATCGTGGCTTCGGGCGACGCCAAGCGCACCGTGGAAGCATTGAGGCAGCAGTTTGCCCAGGACCTGGCGCACGAAAAGGTGGAGCACATCACGCTCGATCCCAATATTGCAATCGTGGCGGTGGTTGGGGAAAACATGCGGGGCACGGTGGGCATGGCCGGGCGCACGTTCAGCGTGATGGGCCGCGAAGGCGTCAACATCATTGCCATCGCGCAGGGGTCGTCGGAAACCAACATTTCTTTCGTGGTGGATCAGAAGGATATGAAGCGGGCGCTGCACGCGCTGCACCAAGAATTTCGACTGCACGCGCTGCGCGCGCATGTCTGACGAAGGCGATCTTCCCTGCGAGCGATATGAGCGAAACGAAAGCCAAGGCGGCCGGCGGCCAACCGGGCGCGCACCGCGCGACTGAGGCGATCCGCGCAAGGGAACGAGCCACACAGCGCTGCATAGCGCCTGGGTGCGGCGCTCGTTTTGGCGTCAACGAACGAGTCTATGTATGCGCGCTCTGCGGCGGACCGTTGGAGATCGAAATCGAGACCGCCGGTCTGGGAGGCGCTTCATCGCTGCGCGATACTTGGAAAGCGCGCCGCAACTCGAACGACCCACGCGACCGCAGTGGCGTGTGGCGCTTCCGCGACCTGCTGCCGTTCGATGAGAGTGCGGCGATCGTGACACTCTTCGAAGGCAACACGCCGCTCTATGATGCGCCGCGCTGCGCCGAGTACGCCGGCGTGGACGCGCTGCGCTTAAAGCATCAGGGTTGCAATCCGACTGGCTCGTTCAAAGATACGGGGATGACCGCCGCCGTGACGCAAGCGGTGGCGCTCGGGGCGCGCACGGCCATCTGCGCCAGCACCGGGAACACCGCTGCGAGCCTGGCCGCGTATTCGGCGCGCGCGGGACTGCAATGCGCTATTTTGCTGCCTCGCGGGCAGATTACCGCGGCGAAGCTCGCGCAAAGCATGGACTACGGCGCGCGGGTCTGCGAGATCGACGGCAATTTCGACGATTGCATGCGGCTGGTGCGGGAATTGGGCGACGACCCTGCGATCTACGTCGCCAACTCGATCAATCCATTTCGCATCGAGGGGCAGAAGACCGTGGCATTCGAACTAATGGAGCAATGCGCGTGGCGCGCGCCCGATCACGTGGTGATGCCCGGGGGGAACATGGGCAACAGCTCAGCGCTCGGAAAAGGATTCACGGAATTGCTGGCGCTAGGGCTGATTGACCGTTTGCCTAAGCTGAGCGTGATCCAGGCGGAAGGCGCGGCGCCCCTGGCGCATCTCTTTGCAGCGATGAATTCGGCGGCCGCAGATAACGCAGTGCTGCCCGAGACGCTCGTTGCGATCGAGCATCCGCAGACGCTGGCCACGGCCATTAAAATCGGCTCGCCCGTCTCCTGGCAGAAGGCGTTGCGCGCCGTGATTCGCTCCGGCGGCCAGATCATCACGGTGAGCGAACAGGAAATTGCCGACGCCAAGGCGATGGTTGGCCGCGACGGCATCGGCTGCGAACCTGCGTCGGCCACCACCGTGGCGGGAATTCGGAAGCTGGCCGCAGCGGGGAAGATCGGGCCGGGCGATGCGGTGGTTGCGGTGCTCACCGGTCACGTATTGAAGGATCCGGATTATGTGAGCCAATATCACCGCGGGACGCTGACGTTTGGCAGCGGAGCGCAGCCGCTCGCGGGCGCATTTCGCAACGAGCCTCAGCGGGTGGCGGCGAATAAGAACGCGATCCTGGAAGTCCTGGATCGTCAGCAGCGGTGGTGAGAATCCGGAACCCTTTACCAGCTGTGAATGGGGCGCTAGACCTCCCCGATTAGGACCGCGAGAATCCATGGCCAAGCTGCGAAAGAAAATATTCGAGGTTCGCGTTCCAGCCTCGACGGCCAATCTTGGCGCGGGATTCGATTGCCTGGGGCTGGCGCTGACCCTGCCTCTCACGGTGCGCGCCACCGTGCTGACCGAGCCAAACGCGCGGCCCGTGGCGCGCACGCAGGGCGTGGAGGGCAGCGCGCAGCTGCCCACCGAACCGGGGGACAATTTAATTCTGCGCGCCATGCGCCACACCGCCGAATCCGAGAAGTGGACTTTACCTGCCGTACAGGTTGACGTTGATAACGAAATTCCGGTTGCCAGCGGCCTGGGAAGCAGCGCCGCAGCTACGGTGGCGGGGATTATGCTGGCCTACGCGGTGGCCGGGAAAAAATTCTCGATAGAACGCGCGCTGCGATTTGCCAAAGAGGTGGAGGGCCATGCCGACAACGTGGGTGCGGCGCTGCTCGGCGGGCTGGTGATCACATCAGTGCGCGGCGACGGGGACGTAATCGCCCTGCGGTTGCCGTGGCCGAAAAAGATCCGCGTCGTCGCGGTGACGCCAATCCTCACGCTGGAGACGCGAGCTTCGCGCGCCGTGCTGCCGCACACCGTGGAGCGCGCCGACGCCGTGCACAATCTGCAGCGTGCGGCTCTTTTTGTGGCCGCGATCGAGCAGCGCCGGTATGAACTTTTCTGGGATGCGCTGCAGGACCGCCTGCACCAGCGATACCGCGAGCCGCTGATTCCCGGGCTTGCGGAGGTGCTGGCATTGCCGCGCACGGCCGGATTGCTGGGGATTGCGCTGAGCGGTGCGGGGCCCAGTATTGTGGCGCTGGCGACAGGCCATTTCGCCGAGATCGGGAAGATGATCGCCGGGCGCTTGCAGCAGCACGGACTCAAGTCCGCTGCCCGCGTTCTCACGGTTGCGCAGCGCGGGGCGACTATGGCCGCGAAGGCTGCCCGGCGCTAGGCTGCGCGAAATTGCACGAAAACCGCAGTCGTTGACTCATGGGAGCACGGGAGTCTGGGTTCCGGGAAGAGAAGAATCCTTGGGATTGGCGGGAGCGAACTAGGCGCGGCTCTTTTTTCGCAGCAACCACAATCCCGCGATGCCGCTCGCGAGCAGCAGCAGCGTGCCCGGTTCGGGCGTCGGAGTGAGAGGGGGAGTGCCCGGTGGGATCACCGGAGGACTGCCACCCCCGCCGCCAGTGCCACCACCGCCTCCGCCACCGCCGGTCCCGCCACCACCGCCGCCGCCGGTATTGCCGCCGCCCCCGCTTCCGGGTCCGAGAACTACGGGAGGGATGGGGCCGGAGGGAAGACCGCCAGCTGGAGGTATATTGTCTGCAAAAGGGCCAATCGCGATCTGCGGAATAGGCGCGAGATCGAAGTCCGAGGGCGTCGCGATGGCGAGAGGTACGGGATTCTGGGGAGTCTCGAGCATGGCGGGCAGAGGTTCGGCGGCTGCCACGGGCTGCTGAGGTCCGTCGGATAGCCGGTTGCCACAGCGGGTGCGGGCGAAGTTGACTCCGTCGGTCAGTACCGATTCACCCTTGGCCAGGTGAAGCTTGTGTTTGGTCCAGTAGACGCGCTCGCCGATGCGATAAGAAACGTAGGCTTCGCGGGCCTCCGCCAGGTGGACGACATGGGCTTTCGAGGCGTCAAATCCCACATAGTGAACCGCCGCGACAGGATCGCTCGCCAGCGCACTCCTTAACTCGTCTCCGTTCAATGCTCCGCCGGGAATAATCGAGTAGGGGTAAACGGCGCGTTCTGGGGGCGCGACGGCACCGTCTGGCAGGGTAAAATTCGCGAGCGGAGAGAGTTCGTAGCCGGCTTGCGGGAAACTTGCGGGCACTGCGGAGGGAAGTGGCGAGTGATGCCTGGGCACCACGGCCATCGCCATCACAACGCTGCCCAAAGCGAGCACCGCGACAGACGGCCAGCGGCGAAGCAGTTGCTTCGCGCCTAACATGCCTCGAATCAATCCATGTCCCAACAGCTTGACCAGCTACCAGCAGATGTTAACCATCTGCCCCCCGGTAACTTAATTGCAATCGCCGGGCCAACCGCGTAATGCGCTGATTCTCCAGACCGATGATGGGGCGATAGCGCAGAAAATGAGTATATTTGTGCAAAAGTAGCGTCATTTAGGACGTTTGAGGCCGAACTGAGGAATTTCTGTTCCCGGCCACGGAAAACAGTTTCCCGTAAATGGTACGAAGGTTTGCTTTAGCGTAGGAGTGCCGAGGCAGGACTTGTCCCAGGAAAGTGAGTCTCGCTGGCGGCTTTTGAGGAGTCAAAACTGGGAGCATGCCGCTGAATGCAAATCAGATACCTCCGACGAGGGCGTCCCTGAAGATTTTGGAACCCGGCGCGCGATCCCAAGCGTCTACTTTATAGAGCGGTATCTCTAACAACGCGGAGTGAGCTGTTTGGGGCCTGTGTCGTCCCCCCGGCGTGATTGTGGGAGCCAAAGATGTGGATTGTTCGGCTGGCGCTGCGCCGGCCCTATACGTTTGTCGTTGCCGCTATCCTGCTCCTGATCCTGGGCCCCATAGCCGTAATTCGCACGCCCACCGATATCTTCCCGAGCATTGATATTCCCGTGGTCAGCGTTCTCTGGACCTTTACCGGGCTCTCTCCCGACCAGATGTCGCAGCGGATCACATTCGGGTTCGAGAGAATTTTGACCACCACGGTCAACGATATCGAACACATTGAATCGCAATCCTGGAACGGCCGGGCGATCGTCAAAATATTCTTTCATCCGGGCGTCAATATCGCGAACGCCGTGGCGCAGGTGGCGTCGTCATCGACCGCGGTGCTGCGAGGGTTGCCGCCCGGCACGACCCCTCCGCTGGTGATTCAATACAGCGCCTCCGACGTGCCCATTATCCAGCTGGGGCTGTCTGGCAAAGGGCTCACCGAGGCGCAACTGGGCGACATCGGATTGAATTTTCTGCGGACCGACCTGGTCACGATTCCCGGAGTGGCGATTCCGTATCCTTACGGCGGAAAGCAGCGCCAGGTGGAAGTGGACTTGAACCCCGCCGAGTTGCAAGCCAAGGGACTTTCACCGCTGGATGTGGTGAATGCGATTGGTTTGCAAAATCTGATACTTCCCGCGGGCACCGCCAAAATCGGCGGCTATGAATATCAAGTGGAAATGAACGGCGCTCCGCAATCCATTGCGGAGCTCAACGATCTGCCCATCCGAACCGTCAACGGTTCCACGATCTACATCCACGACGTGGCCAACGTTCGCGACGGCTACCCGCCGCAGACGAACATCGTGCGCGTCAACGGCCAGCGGTCGGCTTTGATGGTGATTTTGAAGTCTGGAAAAGCTTCCACGCTCGACGTAGTCTCCGACGTCAAAAAACGGCTGCCGATAACCGCGGCCGGGCTTCCTCCGGAACTCAAGATCGATCCGGTTTCCGATCAATCGCTTTTCGTGCGAGCGGCGGTTCGCGGAGTGGTGCGCGAAGGAGTGATTGCGGCTTGCCTGACGGCGATCATGATTCTGATTTTCCTGGGGAGCTGGCGGAGCACGCTGATCATCGCCATCTCGATACCTCTTTCGGTGCTGACCTCGCTGATCGTGCTCAGCGCGATCGGCGAGACCATCAACATCATGACGCTGGGAGGCCTGGCGTTAGCCGTGGGCATTTTGGTGGACGACGCCACCGTGGAAATCGAGAACATCAATCGCAACATCGATCAGGGGAAGGAGACGGTGCAGGCGATTCTCGACGGTGCGCAGCAGATCGCCGTGCCGGCGCTGGTTTCCACGCTATCGATCTGCATCGTCTTCGTTCCGATGTTTTTCCTCACTGGCGTGGCGCGTTTCCTTTTCGTGCCCTTCGCCGAGGCCGTGTCGTTCGCGATGCTGGCCTCCTACCTTCTTTCGCGAACGCTGATTCCCACGATGGCGCGGTACCTGCTGGTTGCCAAAGTGGAAGAGGGCCAGGCCGAGCGATCGCGCAATCCCCTGGTCCGCTACCAGGGGAAATTCGACTCGGGATTCGAGCGTTTCCGGGAGTGGTATCACGGGAAACTGGAAACCTGCGTGCGTCATCGGGCCTTGTTTGCGGCCTGTTTTTTTGCCGCGTGCTTGCTTTCCTTCTTGCTGCTCCCGCTGGTGGGGCAGGATTTCTTCCCGGCGGTGGACACGGGCGAATTCAAGCTTCACCTTCGCGCTCCGACCGGAACGCGCATCGAAGACACGGCCGCGCTATGCGACCGGGTGGAGGCCGAGATTCGCGGCCGGATTCCGCCGTCTGAATTGACGGGAATCGTGGATAACATCGGCCTGCCCTATAGCAGCATTAACCTTTCCTACAGCAATTCCGCGCCGGTGGGAACCGGAGACGCCGATATTCAGGTGGAGCTATCGAAGGATCATCACCCGACGGCGCAGTACGTTCATGACTTGAGGATCGCGCTCAATCATGATTTCCCCGGGGTGACATTTTATTTTTTGCCGGCGGACATCGTTAGCCAGATTCTCAATTTCGGGCTGCCCGCGCCGATTGACGTGCAGGTGGTGGGACGTAATCTGGACGCCGATCGCGTCTTCACCGACGCGCTGCTGCAGAAGCTGAAGTTTGTTCCCGGAATCACGGACGTGCACATTCAGCAGGTGTTCGACCAGCCCGATCTGCATATAGACGTGGACCGCACCAAGGCTCAGCAGATCGGTTTCTCGACACTGAGCGTCGCACAGAACCTGCTGATTTCCCTGAGCGGCAGCTTTCAAACCACGCCGACTTTCTGGCTCGATCCGAAAACCGGCGTGAGCTACAACATCGATACGCAGACGCCGCAATATCGCGATGAAACGCTGCAATCGCTCGAGAACATTCCGGTGACCACGACCGCGAGCAATCAGCCACAAATTCTGGCCAACGTGGCCAGCTTCAGCCGCGGCAGAGAAATGGGGCTGGTATCGCACTACAACGTCATGCCCGTGCTGGACATTTACGGTGGCGTGCAGGGGCGCGATTTGGGCTCAGTCTCCCGGGAGATCGCGCCGATCATCGAGCAGAGCAAGAAAGATCTGCCGCGGGGCTCGCAGGTGATCGTGCGGGGCCAGATTCAGACCATGAACTCATCGTTTCAAGGATTGCTCTACGGCTTATTTTTCTCGATCGTGCTGGTATATCTGTTGATCGTCATCAATTTTCAATCCTGGCTCGATCCGTTCATCATTCTGATGGCGTTGCCCGCGGCGCTCGCGGGAATCGTGTGGTTTCTATTTATTACCAGCACCACGATCAGCGTCCCGGCTCTTACCGGCGCCATCATGTGCATCGGCGTGGCCACGGCAAATAGCATTCTGGTGGTGAGTTTCGCCAAAGAACGGCTCACCGAGGGGAAGACCGCAGTGGAAGCTGCGCTCGATGCGGGCTATACGCGATTTCGCCCGGTGCTGATGACCGCGCTAGCCATGATTATCGGCATGGCGCCGATGTCGCTGGGATTGGGCGAGGGCGGCGAGCAAAATGCACCGCTGGGGCGCGCCGTGATCGGCGGCTTGCTATGCGCCACGGTGGCCACACTTTTCTTCGTGCCGGTCTGCTTCAGTATCGTGCACAGTTTGCGGGAGGATCGTTCCGAGGCGGGCGCGGACTGAAATAACGGTTCGCGGCATAGATAGGGACTGCTTCGATCTTGAGGGGAAGCAAAGAGGAACCGATGGAACTTGAAATGAACGGCGACGCGCAACGAGCCGGCGGATGCGGCAGCCGAGGTGCGGATCGCGGCGAGTCTGGGCGCGGCTCGGTGGTCGCGATCGTGACGCTACTTATCGTCGCGGCGATCGTGATAGCCGGAGTGGTGCCGCGGATGAAGGCTCGCGCGGCCCTGAGAACGGAAACTCGGGATCTCGCTATTCCCACGGTCGCCGTGATTCATCCCAAGCGCGGGGCGCCGGAGCAGGAGATCGTTCTGCCGGGCAATATCGAGGCCTTCACGGACTCGCCGATCTACGCGCGAGCCAACGGCTACCTCAAGAAGTGGTATTTCGATATCGGAGCGCACGTGAAGGCCGGTCAGTTGCTTGCGGAAATCGAATCGCCGGAAGTGGACCAGCAACTGCTGCAGGCCCGCGCGGACCTCAACACGGCCCAGGCGAACTATCACCTGGCGCAGATCACCGCGGACCGCTACCAGGATCTGAAAAGCACGGATTCGGTGGCCAAGCAAGACGTGGACAATGCCGTGGGGGATTTCGAAGCGAAGAAAGCGATGGTGGCGTCAGCACAATCGAACGTCGGGCGTCTCGAACAACTGCAATCTTTCGAGAAAGTTTATGCGCCGTTCGACGGGGTCATTACCGCGCGCAACGTTGATATTGGCGCGTTGATCGATTCGGGCGCATCTGGCGGGCCGCAAAAGGAACTCTTCCATATGGCGGCCACGCGCACTCTGCGCGTTTATATCAATGTGCCGCAGATGTATTCGCAAGCGGCGCGTCCCGGCCTCACCGCCGATCTCACGCTCACCGAATTTCCTGGCCGCCGGTTTCCGGGCCGGTTGGTGCGCACGTCCGGAGCCATCGATCAGGCTTCGCGGACGCTGCTGGTCGAGGTGGACGTGGATAATGCCGACGGGACGCTTTTGCCCGGAGCGTTCACGCAGGTACACCTGAAACTGCCGGAGACGACGCCGACGTATATCCTGCCGGTGAACACTCTGATTTTTCGGTCGCAGGGAATGCAAGTGGCTACGGTGGGCGATGACAATCGAGCGGCGCTGAAAACCATCACCATCAGCCGCGATTTTGGTCCCATGGTCGAAGTCAGCACCGGCATTTCCGATGCGGACGCGGTGATTCTGAATCCGCCCGATTCGCTGGTGGAGGGCGAAAGAGTGCAGGTGGTGCAGACAAAATCGGGCGACTGAGATCGCGCGGGGCAAACGGAGCGAAACGTTTCATGTTTTTTTTCGAACAGATTACGGGCAAATTTTCGGGCCAGGCGACAAGGCCGGCGATAAAGCGTATGGGTTTGCGGGCGCGTCTCTATTTTGCCGCTGGATTCATCCTGATTCTGGCCGGCTGCACTGTGGGACCGAATTACGTGCGCCCGCCGGCCGAGACGCCCGCAAGTTATAAGGAAGCGGGCACGGACTGGCAGCCGGCCGAGCCGAGCGACGCACTTTCCAAGGGCAAGTGGTGGGGGGTCTACCACGATTCGCAGCTCAACGCTCTCGAAGATCAAGTAGACATTTCGAACCAGAATCTTAAAGCCGCTGTCGCGGCATTTGCCGAGGCTCGCGCGGCCGTTCGGGTGACGCGTTCGAATTATTTCCCCACTGTGTCGGGCGGTGCTTCCGCCTCTCGCGTGCATCAATCCGCGAATGCGCCGCTTTTCAAGAAAGGCAGCGAAGCCACCGACTATTCGGATTACCAGATACCGGTGGATGCTTCCTACGAGCCTGACCTGTGGGGCAGCGTGCGCCGGTCGGTGGAATCGAGCCGCTCGGAGGCCCAGGCCAGCGCGGCCGATCTCGCGGGCGTGAATTTGAGTATGCACGCGGAACTGGCTCTCGATTATTTTCAACTGCGCGGCCTGGACGCGCAGAAGGCGCTGCTCGATTCGACGGTGGTTTCCTATCAGAAGGCGCTGGATCTTACCAACAACCGCTATCATGGGGGATTGGCTTCTGGAGTTGAAGTGGCGCAGGCTCAGACGCAACTCGAGACCACGCGCGCGCAAGCCACCGATGTGATGGTCGCGCGGTCGTCGTTCGAGCACGCTATCGCCGTGCTCATCGGCAAGCCCGCTTCCAGTTTCAGCCTCGAGTCCCTCCCCCTGACGATGCCGCCGCCGGTGGTTCCCGCGGGTGTGCCCTCTGAACTTCTCGAGCGCAGGCCTGACGTCGCCGCCGCTGAACGTCGCGTGCAGGCCGCCAACGCTCAAATTGGAGTCGCCAAGGCCGCGTATTATCCGGTCGTCAGTCTCACTGGCTCTGGCGGATTCGAAAGCGCCGCCCTGAGCACGCTGATTCAGGGCCCGGCGGGTCTGTGGTCGCTGGGAGCGTCTGGAGTCGAGACGATTTTCGACGCGGGCAAACGCCGCGGCATCACCGAGGAAGCCGTCGCGGCGCATGACCAGGCCGTTGCAAATTATCGGGAGACGGTCCTCACGGCGTTCCAGGAAGTGGAAGACAATCTTTCGGCGTTGCGCGTGCTGGCTGATGAAGCGAAGACCTCCGACGCTGCCGTGGCTGCCTCGCAGCATTCGCTCGACCTTTCCATCAATCGCTATCGAGGCGGCGTGACCAGCTATCTTGAAGTGACCACGGCGCAGACCGCCGCGCTCTCGAACAAAGTGACCGCCGTGGATGTGCTGACGCGCCGGATGACGGCCAGCGTCTCACTGGTGAAGGCTCTCGGGGGCGGCTGGAATGCCTCGCAGATTCCACAGGTCTGAGTGGATTGCCCGTCTCGATCTTCGAGTGGCTGCGCGGAGATTTTCGCGGTTTCCCTTTTGAGTATGCGCCGCATTGGACAGCTCCACGCTCGCCTTCCTACTTGTGTCCTTTTGCTGGCCCAGCCACTCCGCGTGTGATAAAGATGACCGCAGCGCAAACGGACGAAAGCTATCGAATTTGTGGCGCGGAGGATTGCTTGCGGCGTAAACGGAGAAAAGGGAACGGCGTGACGCTGCGAGACGTGGCGCAGGAGAGCGGAGTTTCTCCCGCCACCGTTTCCATTGTGCTCAACAACGCGCCGCTGGCGCGCTACATCCCGCCGCCCACGAAAGACCGCATCGAGAAAGCGGCGCGCAAGCTCGGGTATCGCCCCAAGCTGCTTACGCGCTTTCTGGGCGCCAAGCGCAATCACACCGTCGGCGTCATCGTCTTCGACATCACAGACCCCTTCTGCACGCTGATCCTGCGCGGAATCGAAAACGCCCTTTACCAGGCTGCCTTCCTTCCCATTTTCACCGACGCCCACAATCAGCGCGGCCGCTTCGAGCGCTATCTCGAAATGCTGCTCGCGCGCCCCGTCGAGGGCCTGCTGGTCATCGCCAACTGGCTTTTCGTGGACATCGACTTTCTGGCCGACCTTGAAAAGCGCAATATTCCCGCGGTGATGATCGGCCGCGAACTGGACGCCGGTTCGGTCAGCTCGGTGATGGTGGACAATCAGGCCGGCGGTCACATGGCCATCGAGCATCTTTATTCTCTGGGCCACCGCAAGATCGCCTTTATACGCGGACCGAAGGGGCTGGGGGACAGCATCCCGCGCTGGCGCGGCGTCAGCGCTTTTGCGCGTTCGGTGGGTCTCGAAATAGATCCCGGGCTGGTGATCGATCTGCCGGAATCTCTGGATCCCAATTCCGGGTTCGAAGGCGGAGTCCGGCTAACCGAGGAACTTCTAAAACGGAAAAAACGCTTTACCGCCTTGCTGGCCTTTGACGACATGACAGCATTCGGCGCAATTCGTGGCTTGGCGCGCGCCGGCATTCGAGTGCCCGACGACTGCTCGGTGATCGGCTTCGACGACGTGATGCCCTCGGGAATCAGCTATCCGTCGGTGACCACGCTGCGCCAACCGATGGAGGCGCTGGGCGCCCAAGCGGTGGGCATCATGCTGGACGGCATCAATGCCGCGATCGAGGAACGGGAGTCCCTCGCCGTGCATCGCAAACTCGCGCCCGAGTTGGTGGTCCGGGAAACCACTCGCGCTCTCTCATGATGCGCGCCGCCTGGAGCTGCGGTGCAGCGTCTCGGTACCGGGTC
>JBAVQT010000521.1:0-7483 GCA_049694295.1 Candidatus Acidiferrales bacterium | reverse complement strand
CAACGTGCTAGTGGCGTGCAGAAGATGCAACAGTGAAAAACGCCGGGACGATTCACTCAAAGTTCTTTCGCTTGCGGGTTCCGGCTGGGAGTCCTTCTTATCGCATGATGGTACTCGTTGTGCCTCTCTCTGCGCCACATGCCGATATTGGACCAGTATCTGGGAAGATGAGGCAGAACGAAAAGTGCGATTGACTGAAAACCTGGCAAGAATCCGCTACTTTCGGCGCACGTTTCCAGATCTTGAGCACGTTCTCCCTCTCCTCGCGGAGACCCTTCCGTCGTTGTTGATGAAGCTTTACTCTGACTGTCAAACCTTTGCGGAGGCCGAAATCAAGTCCCTCCTGGACGGGTTTGAAAAGATCTTGAGCCGGACATGAGTTACGGCCGACTGGACGCAACCGACCGAAATCTCCGTTGACCGCTACGTCGTAATGCCCATGCGGATTTGACCGGCAGCGGGCGCGAAAATGACCGTCTCAATTTGAGCCGATGGTGCGCGAGTTGGTCGAATCTTGACTCGGAGCTGGAGCCCTTTTTGAGCCTTTTTCGTCGATCCGCAGTAGCCGTGTAATCCCATGAAAATAATGTAAATAAATCCACAGAACCCGATCATTTTTGCTTGTGAATTCAACCCCGTTTAAGTACACTCCAAAGCGTTCCAGATTTCTGCTGAAAGGCAGTTAGTTCGCGTTCGTCGGGCCTGATGAATCGCCAGCCTGCGCCAGGGCTTGTGACGCCCGCCGCCAAGCGAAACAGTCCCCCGGCAAGGGGGAAACTCTCCGCCATGCCCCTCCGTGATTTCCGGTCTGGGGCGGGATGGAGCACTGAAAAACCCTTCGAGTTTCAGCCGATTCCGCCACGGCGGACGCGCTGAGACCAATGGGCAAGGCGATTGCCGGCCCCGTCCGCGCACCAGCCTTCCCCAAGATCATCGCAATTCGTCTCGGGTCTTTTTTGCCCGACGCAATTTTCCGCCGCTGGCCACAGAACCGCGCAGCGGAACCACGCAACCAGGAGAGGCATCATCCATGGCTGAAAAAGACACGCCGCCCGAAAAGGCTGCCGGGCACAAGTACGACGCGACTTCCATCAAAGTTCTCGGCGGCATCGAAGCCGTTCGCAAGCGCCCCGCGATGTACATCGGGTCCACCGGCGAACTGGGGCTCCACCATCTGGTTTGGGAAGTCGTGGACAATTCCGTGGACGAAGCCATGGCTGGCTTTTGTGATGAGATCAACGTGGTCGTGCACGACGACAACAGCGTCACCGTCACCGACAATGGCCGCGGCATTCCCGTGGACATGCACGCCACCGAGAAAAAACCGGCGGCCGAAGTTGTCCTCACCGTTCTCCACGCGGGCGGAAAATTCGATAGCGATACTTACAAAGTTTCCGGCGGCTTGCACGGAGTCGGCGTATCCGTGGTTAACGCGCTGGCCGACTGGCTGGACCTCGAAATCTGGCGGGATGGCGAGGTGTGGGAACAGTCCTACGAAAAAGGCGTGCCCACCTCGAAGCTGAAAGCCTCCGGAAAGACACGCAAGACCGGCACGAAGATCACTTTTCACGCGGACCCATCGATTTTTGCGACCACAACGTACAGCTTTGACACGCTTTCGCAGCGCCTGCGTGAATTGGCCTTCCTCAATCGCGGTCTGAAAATCGATTTGGAGGACGAACGCAACGGCAAGAAGACCGAGTTTCGCTTCACGGGCGGCATCAGCGAATTCGTCAAACATCTCAACCGCGGGAAAGGCGTGCTGCACGATTCGCCGATTTACATGGAAGGCAAGCGCGAGCAGGTGGAAATGGAAATCGCGCTGCAATACAACGATAGCTATGCCGAAAATATTTTTGCGTTTGCCAACACCATCAATACGGTGGATGGCGGCACGCACCTTTCCGGATTCCGCTCCGCACTCACCCGCACCATCAACTACTACGCGAGCTCCTTCGGCATGCTGAAAGAGCAGAAAGACGAAGTCACCATCAACGGCGATGACGTGCGCGAGGGCCTGGTGGCGGTGGTGTCCGTCAAACTGCCACAGCCCCAATTCGAGGGCCAGACCAAGGGCAAGCTTAACAGCGACATCAAGGGCCTGGTCGAATCGCTGGTCAACGAAAAGCTGGGCGAATACTTCGACAAGCACTCGTCAATCGCGCGGAAGATCATCGGCAAGTGCATTGACGCAGCGCGCGCGCGCGAGGCCGCGCGAAAAGCTCGGGAACTGACGCGCCGCAAATCGGCGCTGGATTCTTCCGGACTTCCCGGGAAGCTTTCCGACTGCCAAGAGCGCGATCCCGCACGTTGCGAACTCTTTCTGGTTGAGGGCGAGTCGGCCGGCGGCTCGGCGAAGGGCGGGCGCGATCGCCGCTATCAGGCCATCCTGCCGCTCAAGGGCAAGATACTCAACGTGGAAAAGGCCCGCTACGACAAAATGCTCGGCCACGAGGAAATTCGCGCCATCATCACCGCATTGGGCACTGGCATTGGCAAGGATGATTTCGACGCCTCCAAGCTGCGCTACCACAAAGTGATTCTCATGACTGACGCGGACGTGGACGGGAGCCACATTCGCACGCTGCTGCTTACTTTTTTCTTCCGCCACATGCGCGAGCTGATCGAAAAAGAGAATATCTACATAGCGCAGCCGCCGCTCTACCGCGTCAAGCGCGGCAAAATGGACCGCTACATTCGCGACGAGCGCGAATTTTCCCGCGAGTTGATGAAGCGCGCCACCGAGGAGCACGCCGTCAAGGGTAAGAGCGGCAAATCGATCGAAGGCGCGGAGCTCACCCAATTTCTGCTGAACGTGCAGGAATACGATCAGGTCTCCACGAAGCTTGCTCGCAAGCTCCGCGAGCCCAAGCTCGTCGAAATGCTGGCCGAAAGCGAGCTCGAAAAGAAAACCGATTTCGCCGACAAGAAGAAATTGCAAGACCTTGAAAAGGCTATCGAAAAGTCGAAGCTCGAGCTCGAAACCAAGCTAGCCTTCGACGAAGAGCACAGCCTGCACGAGTTGGTGGTCAAGAACGGCGGTGAGCGCCGCATCAATTGGGCGCTGGCCGCCACGCCCGATTACAAGCGCATGCGCACGCTGCACAGCGCTATCGAGGATCTCAACAAGCCGCCCTTCACCATTACGCACAACGGCGACAACGTGATGAAGGAAAACGCCGTCGGCGTCCTGCAGTACGTTCTCGAAGACGCCAAAAAGGATTTCACCATCACCCGTTTCAAGGGCCTCGGCGAAATGAATCCCGCGCAGCTCTGGGAGACGACGATGAATGCGGAAACGCGCACGCTGCTGAAAGTGCGCCTCGAAGACGCCGTGGCCGCCGAAGAAGTCTTTGCCACCTTGATGGGCGAAAACGTAGAAGAGCGCCGCAAGTTCATAGAGGAAAATGCTCTGGACGTTGTCAACCTCGATATCTAGCGGGCCGGGCGCATGAGCGGTCTCATGTACCAATTGACGTGGAAGATTTTGCCGGGGCTGCGCGGCATCAGCTGTTCGGAATTCAGCGCCACGTCCACAGCTGCTCCGGAAACTGAAAAGGGAGTTGCCTTCGTTGCGGCCGGCAATGCGGAACGCGACGCGCTCTTGCAGGAGCTCGAACGGCATTTCGCGCAGCGGCGCTTTTCGAATAGTGCCTCGGCCTTTGAGTCCGTGAAGGCCTACGTTCTCGATCGCGCCGGCGCGAAGTAACGTAGCCCGCCCTTTCAGAGGCGAAGTGGCTCGGCGGTGGTAGCGGCGCCGTTCGCGCTTCTTGCGTCGCGGTAAGACCGAGAGGGACGGCGCCATTGGTGGTAAGCAGTTAGCGTTGAACGATGCGTCGCGGAGAGCGAACCAGAAAGTCCGCGGGCCCGCACGATTGCAGCCTGGTTTATCCGGTACGACTTTGAGAGGACGAAGCGAATGCCTGACGAAACAAACCAGATCCTGACTCCGGTTGATATCGAATCGGAAATGAAAAAATCGTACCTCGATTACGCCATGAGCGTGATCATTGGCCGCGCTCTGCCTGATGTCCGCGACGGCCTCAAACCCGTGCACCGCCGCATTCTCTTCGGCATGTACGAGCTCGGTCTCACTTCTACTAAGGCCTACCGCAAATGCGCCAAGATCGTCGGCGAAGTCCTTGGCAAATATCATCCGCACGGCGACACGCCTGTCTACGATGCGCTGGTCCGGCTGGCGCAGGATTTCAACATGCGCTATCCCCTGGTGGATGGACAGGGCAACTTCGGATCCGTGGACGGCGATCCTCCGGCGGCCATGCGATACACCGAAGCGCGTCTTTCGAAAATCGCCGAAGAAATGCTCGCCGATATCGAAAAGGACACCGTTGATTTCACTCCCAATTTCGATGAAAGCGAGAAAGAACCGGTCGTCCTGCCGACGCGCATTCCCAACCTATTGGTCAACGGCTCCTCAGGCATTGCCGTCGGCATGGCCACCAACATTCCGCCGCACAATCTGCGCGAAATCGTCGAGGCCGCCATCCTGCTCGTCGAGGAGCCCGAGACCAACCTTAAACAGGCGATGAAGCTCGTTCCCGGCCCCGACTTTCCCACCGGCGGCTACATTTACGGCAGAGAAGGAATCGAGCAAGCGTACAGGACCGGCCGCGGCTCCTTCCAGGTGCGCGCCAAGGCTGCGATCGAGCAGCGCGGTAAGGATCGGCAGGACATCGTGGTCACGGAGTTGCCTTATCAGGTGAATAAAGCGCGCCTGATCGAACATATTGCGGAGCTCATTCAGAATAAGAAGATCGAAGGCATCTCGGACATTCGCGACGAAAGCGATCGCGACGGCATGCGCATCGTCATCGAAGTGAAGCGGGACGAAGAGCCGCAAATCATTCTCAACAAGCTCTTCAAGATGACCCAGATGCAGGAATCCTTCAGCATGATCCTGCTGTCGATCGTGGCCGGCCAGCCGCGTGAGCTGGGCTTGGTCGAGATGCTACGCCTCTTTATCGAGCATCGGGTTGATGTCGTGCGCCGCCGCACCCGCTACGAGCTTCGCAAAGCGGAAGACCGCGAGCACATCCTGCTCGGCTATCAGATCGCCACCGATTATCTCGACGAAGTGATTCGCGTGATTCGCGGATCATCCAGCCGCTCCAATGCCCGCGAAAACCTCCACGATTTCTTCTCCAATAAGAGCGTCAAGCTTTCCGCCTACGGCCGGGCCAGCAGCCTCGCCGGAGTGAAGCTGAATAACAAGAAATACGGCATGCCCGCCGAAATGATCGGCCTCAGCTTTCTTCAGATCGACGCCATCCTCGAACTTCAGCTGCATCGTCTTACGCGTCTTTCGATTGACGATATTCTTGCCGAACTGAAACAAATCCGCGACCGCATCGCCGAGCTCCGCGAAATTCTGGCCAGCGAGAAAAAGCTCAAGGCCGTCATCGTCGCGGAGCTTCGCGAAATCCTGAAAACCTACGGCGACGATCGCCGCACCCAGATCGTCGATCGCGTCGAGGAAATCAAGCTCGAAGACCTCATCAAAGACGAGGAAATGGCCATCACCGTGAGCCACGCCGGCTACATCAAGCGCACGTCAGCCAGCGTTTACCGACATCAAACTCGCGGCGGGAAAGGCCGTATTGGGGCGAAGACTCGCGACGAAGATTTCGTCGAGCATTTCTTCGTCGCCTCCGCGCACAGCTATATTCTGCTGTTCACTTCCAAAGGGCGTGTCTACTGGCTCAAGGTCTATGAAATTCCCGAAGCCGCCGCGGCCACACGGGGAAAAGCGATCAACAATCTTGTCCGCTTTCAGGAGGGCGAGACGCTCATGGCCGTGGTGCCGGCGCGCAACCTGGAGGAAGAGGGCCGTTACGTTTTCCTGGCGACAAAAGCGGGGACGGTGAAGAAAACCGCGCTGGCCGAATTCTCGAATCCGCGTCCTTCCGGCATCATAGCCATCAATCTGGAAGCGCAGGATGAATTGATCGGCGCGAAACTCACCGACGGCAAGCAGATGATCTTTCTGGCCAGCAGCGAAGGCCAGGCCATTCTCTTCCGCGAAACGGAAGTGCGCTCGATGGGCCGCGCGGCAGGCGGCGTCAACGGCATGGACCTCGGCAAGGGCGACTTCGTCGTCTCGATGGATGCCGCTCAGCCCGACTTCGGCATCATCCAGAAGGAATTCAAGAAAGAAACGCAGGATCTCGACGAACTGGAAAGCGATCAGATCCGCGAATCGCTCACGTCGCTTATGCTTACCGTCGCAGAGAAGGGTTACGGAAAGCGCACGCCTCTCGCCGAATACCGAGTCACCTCCCGCGGCGGCAAGGGCGTCATCAATCTAAAATCCACTGACCGCAATGGCCCGGTTGTCGCGGCCCTGCAAGTCCGCGAAGATTCCGACGTCATGATCATCACGGGCCAAGGGAAAGTGATCCGCGTGCATTCCGGCGAAATTCGCGAAGCTGGCCGCTCGACTCAGGGCGTCCGCCTGCTGCGCCTAGAAGAAGGTGATCGCATCGCCGCCGCCGCCGCAATCCTCGAAGAGGAAAATGGCGTCTCCGCCGAACCCACGCCAGAAAAGAAATAACCGGAGCTGGTCCGATGATGGAAAAGAATATCGAAGTTCGCACAGCTGACGGTGTGGCGAAGGGTTTTCTCTACCAGCCCGACGAGCATGGAACTTGGCCCGGCGTTATCTTTCTCACCGACATTGGAGGAATTCGTCCGGCGGAGCTGCAGAAGGCCCAGGAGATCGCGTCGCTCGGTTACGTCGTGCTGGTGCCCAACATTTTCTACCGCACCGGCGAGCCCCCCGTGATTGCGTATCCCGTCAACGCGAGAGACGAGAAGGCGATGCAACGCATCGGCGAACTCAGAGCTTCGCTTCCCCCGGACGCAATGGAGCGCGACGGCTCAGCCTACGTGGATTTCCTCGCCGCGCAGCCCACCGTTGGCCGGGGCAGCCTCGGCATCGTCGGATACTGCCTCACAGGCCCGATGGCATTGCGCATCGCCGCCAAGCGCCCGGAAAAAATTGCGGCGGCCGCATCATTTCACGGCGGCGGGCTCTTCACCGATGCGCCGACCAGTCCTCATCTGGTGTTGCCGCGCGTGAAGGCACAGCTTTATTTCGGCCACGCCATCGAAGATCGGTCCATGCCCAAAGAAACCATCGAAAAATTCGAGCAGGCACTCGCGGCCTGGGGCGGAAAATACGAAAGCGAAACCTACGATGGCGCGTATCACAGCTGGACCACGCTCGATAGTCCGGTCTACAACAAAACGCAAGCTGAACGCGCTTTTGGAAAATTGACCGCGCTATTCGGCGCGACGCTCTCCTGAAAAAACTCGAGAAGCCAACCCGTTAAATTTTTAGCTCGATTCAGCTGATTTCTTTCGCGGTTTTTGTGTTCAGTTGCGCTCCAACTGGAATTCTTCAGGGTCACTTGGCGAGCGGAACGCTAACCAGGAATTCAAATCTTCGCCGCTCCACAAAGCC
>JBAVQT010000520.1:0-2151 GCA_049694295.1 Candidatus Acidiferrales bacterium | reverse complement strand
GGCTGGGCCACGTGCCGAGTGGTGAGCAGCTTTCCGCCCGCGCCGATCAGACAGCCAGTTCCGAAGACATCTATTTTTACTTCCGGCCCGTGGCCGCCGAGCGTGAGGATTGGATTGCCGTCGCTATCCTGTAGCGGTTCTCCTTTTTGATTGATGCCGGCATATCGCAATCGCTGGTTGGAATCCTTGCTGCGAAAGCCGACCGCGACATGCAGCAGGCAAACGCTCTGCAAGTCCACGGGTATGAGGGTCTGCGCTGCGGCGTCTTCCTGTTCGACTTTTTGCAGGCGCGCGTTGGTGGCATCGAGCTGCTTCTGCAGGTCTAGCGTGTCGCTCGATCCCGCCGACTGCATCTTGGCTTTCAAGTCCGCCGCTTGTTTCTGCAGGTCGTCCTTCGGAGAATCGCCGGCGACGCTCTGCGCGGGCGCCAGTTCGCTGCGCATCTTGCGGACCTGCGCGATCAGGTCCTGCTGGTGGACGAGGCCGCCCTCGAGACGCGCGATCGTGGCGTTGTTGAGCAAGGTTTCTTTGTGGGCGCTGCGCGCGAAGAGGAAATAAATTCCCGCCATCACCGCGACGGCCACAAAAACGGCCACGAGCCCGAGCTTCAGGCCGCGATCGAGCGAGGCAGCGTCGTTGGTCATTTTTTCCGTGACGGCCAGCGCCTCGAAAGCGGTATGCGCGATCTGCTGACCCTCCTCGGCGATGCGCATTTTCTCGAGCAACTCATGGGCGGCGCGGCGCGCCCGCAATTGCGCGCGCACACGGGCCAGAAATTCAGCGTCGTCGAGCGGGCGCGACATCGCATCGTCCGCGCCGAGGTCCAGCGCCCAGGCGCGCTCCTGCGCCGGCGCGCCAACCAGCAGGATTACGCGCACCGCTTCAGTGGAGGACGATCCGCGAATCGCCGCGACGATTTCGCGCGCAGCGCCGTCTTGCAAGTTCGCGTCCATCAGCAAGAGGTCGGCTTCGCTCTGCTGTATCGCTTCGACGGCTTCGTGGGGCGTCTCGACGGCGTAAACATCGTAGCCGGCAGTCTGCAGCGCGAATTGAGCCTGGCCGCGCAGCTGCGAATCCGAAAGAATCACGACAATTTTTTGGCGCGTTGGACTCATGGATTGGCCTGTGGCTCCGAAACAAAAGCGATGCCGGTGGACTTGGCGACGCTGCCGCCGTTCATCCTAATGGAAATCGAGCGAAGATCAAAGTTTCGGCGTCCGCCTCCGAAAATTACCGCTTTCGTTTAGACGCATGCCGCTGCTTGGCGGATTCGTGATAGCGTTTTGAGGACACGGCCGTGAAAACTCTCGACGCGCTCAACGATTGCATCATTCATTGCCGGAAATGCCCGCGACTGGTGCGCTACCGCGAGGAAGTGGCGCGCGCCAAACGTTTGTCGTATCGCGAGTGGGACTACTGGGGCAAGCCGGTGCCGGGATTCGGCGATCCGCACGCGCGTCTTTTGATTTTGGGACTCGCGCCCGCGGCGCACGGCGCGAACCGCACCGGGCGGATGTTTACGGGCGACCGCTCCGGCGATTTTCTCTATGAGGCCCTGCATCGCGCTGGATTCGCGAACCAGCCGGCTTCGCTCCATCGCGGCGACGGACTCGCGCTGGCGGATGCGTACATGGCCGCGGCGCTGCGCTGCGCGCCTCCGGCGAATAAGCCACTGCCCTCCGAGCTTGCGAACTGCCGCCCATACTTCGAAGGCGAACTTGACATTTTGCAGCCTCGCGCGATCCTGGCGCTGGGTGGAATTGCGATGCGCGCGTATCTGGGATTGTTGAAAGAGCGCGGCGCGATCACCAGCCTGGCGGCATATCCATTCGGCCACGGCAAAAGCTATGCGCTCGGCGACGGGCTGCCGCGATTATTCGCTTCATACCATCCCAGCCAGCAGAACACTTTCACCGGCAAATTGACGCAGGCTATGCTGGGAAAAGTGCTGCGCGAAATTCACAGCTATCTCGAGGCCGTCCCCGCGGCTGGCGGCGCGCCCGTAGCTGCGGTGGCTGGACCTGCGCCTGGGCGCAAGCGCGGCGTCACCAGCAAGTAAACGATAAACGAAACTCCGAATCCGACGAACCATGCGTAAGGATAGAGCCCTCGGAGCTGCCGCACCACCAATCCCGCCAGAGCCACGGCGAT
>JBAVQT010000519.1:0-6927 GCA_049694295.1 Candidatus Acidiferrales bacterium | reverse complement strand
GATCACACCGGTGGCGCTGGAGAAGGGATTGCGCTTTGCAATCCGCGAAGGCGGCCACACGGTGGGAGCCGGCGCCGTCGCCGAGATCATCGAGTAAACGACCATGCGAGAAATCATCACTTTACAGTGCAACGATTGCAAAAATCGAAACTACACAACTACCAAAAACCGGAAGAAGCATCCGGACCGGATGGAAAAAGAGAAGTTCTGCAACACGTGCCGGAAGCATACTGGGCACAAAGAAGTAAAATGAACCCTCCGCCGGCGTGACGAGTTCACGCCGCGAGCGGCGGGGCGGGCGGCGCGGATTTAATCCTTCGTCCTGGACCGCGGGCTACGAAATCTTAGGGGAGTAGGTTCAACGGTAGACCATCGGTCTCCAAAACCGAGAGTGGGGGTTCGAATCCCTCCTCCCCTGCCAGATTTGCGGGGCGGCAGGCGGCTTGCGATGGATTGTCGGGCAGCGAAGCGAACGGATGGATTGCACAGGCGGCGAATTTGAGTCGAGAAGAATCGGAACACACAGTAAGCGGATTTTCGCTGTTGGAGCCGGTGGGAAAGCTGCGCGCCTATCCGCGGAGGCTGCGGCAGTTTTTGCACGATGTGCGCATTGAGATGCGCCAGGCCAACTGGCCGTCGAGACCGGAAGTCTGGTCCACGACTATCGTGGTAACGATTACGGTCGCTTTTTTTGGCATTTTTTTCGCGATTACGGACGGGCTATTTAGCCGTGCCATCGCATGGTTGATCAACTATGCCACACACTGAAGGAAACGTTATGGCCAAGCAGTGGTACATCGTGCACACCTACTCGGGGTTTGAAAAGAAAGTGAAGGAAAGCCTCGAGGGGCGCGTCACGGCCTTCGGTCTAGAAGACAAAATCGGCCAAATTATCATCCCGACCGAGTCGGTGGTCGAAGTGCGCGGCGGCAAAAAGGTGATTTCACCGCGCATGTGCTACCCGGGCTACGTGCTGGTCGAGATGGAGATGGACGAATATTCCTGGCACGTGGTGCGTTCCACTCCGCGGGTCACGGGATTCGTCGGGTCGGGGCAGACGCCTTCGCCGCTGACCGAAGAGGAAGTGCAGAACATTCTGAATCGCGCCACCACCACGGCGGAAAAACCCAAGCCAAAGCTGAGCTTCGAGCGCGGCGAAAAAGTACGCATCGGCGAAGGGCCGTTTGCGAATTTCACTGGGGTGGTTGAGGAAGTGAATTCAGACCGCAGCACCCTGAAAGTTTCGGTCACCATCTTCGGGCGCTCCACTCCGGTCGAGCTGGATTTCGCGCAAGTGGAAAAGGTAGCGCAGTAAAGCAGCGTCACGCAGTCTAAAGATTTCGAAGCGGAACAGAGGACTAGCAATGGCCAAGAAAGTTCAAGCGACAGTGAAGCTGCAATTGCCGGCCACCAAGGCCACGCCCGCGCCGCCCGTCGGCACGGCCCTTGGCCCCCATGGCGTCAACATCATGGATTTCTGCAAGCAGTTCAACGCCAAGACGGCCAAAGAACCCGATGGAATGATTATTCCGGTGCTGGTCACGATCTATAGCGATCGTACCTTTACATTCGTTCTGAAGACACCACCGGCTTCCGAGCTGCTGAAGCGCGCCGCGGGAATCGTTAAGGGTTCGCCTGAGCCGAATCGCAACAAAGTGGCCAAGGTGACGCGCAAGCAAGTGGAAGAGATTGCCAAGACCAAGTTGCCCGATCTGAATACGCTGAAGCTGGACTCGGCGATTCGTTCGATCATGGGCACGGCTCGCAATATGGGCATCGAAGTAACCGAATAGTTTAAGGATCAGGAGATCGAGCGATGGGTCGGAGCGCAAAAGAGGGCGGAAAGAATATCGAGCGTGCGCGGAAGCTGGTCGAGGCGCGGCTTTACAAATTTGCGGAAGCCGCCGAGCTGCTGCGCAAGGCGCATTTCGTGAAGTTCGACGAAACCGTCGAGCTGGTGTTGAATCTGGGCGTAGATCCCAAGCAGTCTGATCAGATGGTGCGCGGCACCGTGGTGCTGCCGCACGGACTGGGCAAGTCCAAGCGGGTGGTAGTAATCGCCACGGGCGACAAGATGCGCGAAGCCAAGGAAGCGGGCGCCGATTTCGTGGGCGGCGATGACATTGTCGAGAAAATCCAGCAGGGCTGGGTGGACTACGAAGCGGTCATCGCCACGCCGGACATGATGCGGTCCGCCGGAAAGCTTGGCAAGGTGCTGGGCCCGCGCGGGCTGATGCCCAATCCGAAGACAGGAACGGTAACTCTCGACGTGGCTAAAGCCATTGCCGAAATCAAGGCCGGCAAAGTGGAGTTTCGCCTCGACAAGACGGGAATCATTCATTCGCCGGTGGGCAAAATCAGTTTTTCGGCCGAGCATCTCGCGGGCAACGCATCCGCGCTGCTCGCGGCCGTGATGAAAGCCAAGCCTGCCGCAGCCAAGGGCAAATACATTAAGAGAATCACGCTGACTTCGACGATGGGGCCGGGCGTTCCGATTGACGAAGCGGAAGCCGAAGCGGCCGTCGCGGTCGCGGCATAGGAGATACCGGGTATGAGGAATAAATCGGAAAAGAAAGTGCAGTCGGCGGAATTGCGAACGCAATTGGCCAATGTTTCGACGGTGATCCTTTCCACGTTTCAGGGCATTACGGTCGAGCAGGACACCAAGATGCGCCGCCAGATCGAAGCGGCTGGCGGCCGTTACGAAGTGGTGAAAAACACAGTGGCCGAGCGCGCGGCGGAAGGTACGCCCACCGAAGGGTTGCTGAAGAATCTCAAGGGCACTAATTCGATCGCCTACACGGCTCTCGATCCCGTGGCCCTCGCCAAGATTCTCACCAAGGTTGCCAAGGATGTCCCGGCCTTCAAGTTTCGCGCGGGATGGGTGGAAGGGCGCGTCATTTCCATCGAGGAAATCAATCAGCTCGCGCAGTTGCCTTCGAAGGAAGAGCTGATCAGCAAGGTGATGTTCCTGCTCAACGCTCCGGCGCAGCGAATTGCCACGGCGTTGGCGGCGCTGCCGCGAAATCTTGCGGTGGTCACCAGCGAGGCGGTCAAGGCCAACAAGTTCGCGTCGAATGAGGGCGCGCCGGCACCGGCGCCTGAAGCGGCCTAGCAATCGGGTTTCTGCAGAAAATTTTCGACAGTTTTTTTATCTCGGAGGAGGATAGGAAACGGCAATGGCGAGCAAAGTGGAATCAATTCTCGAAGAAATCAAGGGTCTGACGCTTCTCGAAGCTTCGGACCTGGTGAAGAAGATGGAAGAAGCGTTCGGCGTGTCGGCTGCGGCAGCGGCTCCTGTGATGGTGGCGGGCGGCGCGGCAGCAGGCGCTGCGGGCGCGGCGGAGGAGAAGACCGAGTTTGCGGTCGTTCTCACCGACGTTGGCGCGAACAAGATTAACGTGATCAAGGCAGTCCGCGAAGTCACCAGCCTGGGCCTCAAGGAAGCGAAGGACCTGGTGGATGGCGCGCCCAAGACCGTGAAAGAGGGCGTGAACAAGGACGAAGCCGCGACCATTAAAAAGAAGTTCGAAGAGGCCGGAGCCAAGGTCGAGATCAAGTAGTTTGCGAGCCCGCGCCATTCGGCCATGGCGTGCTGGCTCGAGAGGAATCGCGTACGCGCGCTCCTTTGGCAACCAGAATCTCACAATACGTCCTTCCCGGACCGGCGGGGCGGGTGTCTGCCCGCTTTGCCGCATCCGGCGTGACCCATGAAGAGGATATTCAATGAGCCAGCGCAACGGTAATCGCGTCGTTCGAGAACGGGCACGCCTGGACTTCGCCAAAATTAAGACCACCGTCCAGATTCCCAACTTGATCGACGTTCAGAAGAAGTCCTATCAGCGCTTTCTGCAGATGGATTTGCTGCCCAGTGAGCGCGAGGATGCCGGACTGCAGTCGGTGTTCGCCTCGGTGTTTCCGATCCAGGACTTTCGCGGCCTTTCGCAACTGGATTTCGTCGACTACGCGATCGGAAACTGGGAGTGCAAGTGCGGACATCTCCGCGGACTGCACCACCTGCGCGCCACCTGTCGCAATTGCGGAGCTTCGGTGGTCACTAACCCCTATAAGACGGGCGATGTGATCTGCGCGAAGTGCGGCACCTTTAACAAGAACACGCCCACCTTCTGCAACAAGTGCGGCGACCCGGTCACCCTGCAGTTGAAGTACGACGTCAATGAGTGCCAGGAACGCGGCATGACCTATTCGGCGCCCCTCAAGGTCACCATCCGTCTCACGATTTACGACAAGGATCCGGACACTGGCGCGAAGTCCATCCGCGACATCAAGGAGCAGGAAGTTTTCTTCGGTGATATTCCGCTGATGACCGAGAACGGCACGTTCGTCATCAACGGCACCGAGCGCGTCATCGTCAGCCAGTTGCACCGTTCGCCCGGCGTGTTTTTTGAAACCGCCAATAATCGCAGCTATTTCCTCGGCAAGATCATTCCCTATCGCGGGTCGTGGGTCGAGTTCGAGTACGATACCAAGAACATCCTTTACGTCCGCATCGACCGCAAGCGCAAGTTCCTGGGCTCGATTTTCCTCCGCGCGCTCGGAATGAAATCCAACGAAGAAATTCTGCGCACCTTCTATCAAGTCGAGCGCATTTCCGTTCGCGACGGCGGGCTGCACTGGAACGTATCCGAAAGCCTTGTGGATCGCAAGATCTCCAAGGAGATTAAGCACCCGAAGTCGGGCGAAGTAATCGTCGGCGCACACAAGCGGATTTCCGATGCGCTGTTCAAGGAAATGCAGAAGGCCCGCGTCACCCAAACGGAAGTCGGCGTCGTTGATCTGGAAGGCGCCATCACCGTCGGTGAACTCGTCAATCGCCAGACCGGCGAGGTGCTGGTGGACGCTAACAAGCCGCTGACCGCGGAAATGTGGACGGCCATCGCTGAAGCGGGAATCACCGAAGTGGATGTCGCGTTTCCGGATCGCGACGATGCGGGCATCATCGTCACCCGCACGCTCGATAAGGACACCATTCGTTCGCCGAAGGAAGCGCTGATCGAAATCTATCGCAAGTTGCGTCCCGGCGATCCTCCGACGCTCGAAACCGCCACCGCGCTTTTCAACGGAATGTTTTTCGATGCGCGTAAATACGATTTCAGCAAAGTCGGCCGGCTGAAATTCAATATCAAGCTCGGCCTCGAGACTCCGCTCGAGAAGCGCACCCTCGATCCCGCGGATTTCGTCGCGGCGATCAAATATTTGCTGAAGCTCCGCAAAAACATCGGTTCGGTGGACGACATAGACCATCTCGGCAACCGCCGCGTCCGCGCGGTGGGAGAGCTGCTCGAAAATCAGTTCCGCATCGGCCTGGTTCGCATGGAGCGCGCGATCAAGGAAAAAATGTCGGTGTATCAGGAAATGTCCACGGCCATGCCGCACGATTTGGTGAACGCCAAGCCGGTAATGGCGGCCATCCGCGAATTTTTCGGAAGCTCGCAGCTTTCGCAGTTCATGGACCAGACCAATCCGCTCAGCGAAATCACCCACAAGCGCCGTCTTTCGGCTCTGGGACCAGGCGGTTTGTCGCGCGAGCGTGCGGGATTCGAAGTCCGCGACGTCCACCCCACGCACTACGGCCGCATCTGCCCGATCGAAACGCCGGAAGGCCCGAACATCGGCCTGATCAGCTCGCTTTCGTCCTACGCTCGCATCAACGAATTCGGATTCATCGAGTCGCCCTATCGCAAGGTCAAGGGCGGCCGGGTAATCGACTTCGTGCAGATCGTGAACGCGGGCGACAGTGAATTCAAGGCCGGTGAAGTTGTCGAAAAAGATAAAGTCGAAGAAACCAACGAAGAGTTGAAGCGCCGGCGCGTGGTGGTCGAGCCGCATTGCTTCTACCTCTCCGCGTGGGAAGAGGACCGTTACGTTGTAGCGCAGGCCAACGCCTCGCTCGACGAAAAGCTGCGCATCACTACCGAGCTGGTGAACTGCCGCCAAGCCGGCAACTTCGTACTGAAGAGCCGCGAAGAAGTCGACTACATCGACGTTTCGCCGAAGCAGCTCGTTTCGGTGGCCGCCAGCTTGATTCCGTTCCTTGAAAATGACGACGCCAACCGCGCGCTGATGGGCTCGAACATGCAGCGCCAGGCCGTGCCGCTGATCAAGGGCGAAGCGCCGCTGGTCGGCACGGGCATGGAGCGCGTCACAGCGCGCGACTCGGGCGCGGTCATCGTCTGCCGTCGCGACGGCATCGTGGACCAGGTGGATTCCGAACGCGTGATCGTGCGCGTCGAGTCTGACCAGTCCGGCGTGCTGAGCCGCGAAGTTGGCTCCGACATTTATTTGCTCACGAAGTTCAAGCGTTCCAACCAGAATACCTGCATCAGCCAGAAGCCGCTGGTTCGCGCGGGTGATCGCGTGAAGCAAGGTCAAGTCCTGGCTGACGGTCCGTGCACCGACCGCGGAGAGCTGGCGCTGGGCCGCAACGTGCTGGTGGCTTTCGTGCCATGGCGCGGATACAACTTCGAAGACGCGATTCTCGTCAGTGAAAAACTCGTCGAAGAGGATTACTACACCTCGATCCACATCGAAGAGTACGAAATCGAAGCTCGCGACACGAAACTAGGCCCCGAAGAAATCACGCGCGATATTCCCAACATCAACGAGAGCTTCCTGCGCAACCTCGATGAAAGCGGCGTGATTCGCATCGGCGCCACCGTGAAGCCGGGCGACATCCTCGTCGGCAAAGTGACGCCCAAGGGCGAAACCACGCTGACCCCGGAAGAAAAACTGTTGCGCGCGATCTTCGGCGAAAAGGCCGGCGACGTGCGCGACGCTTCGCTCTATTGCCCGCCGGGCATCGAAGGCACCATCGTGGACGTCAAGATCTTCACCCGCAAGGGCGGAGAAAAAGACGAGCGCCACAAGGCTATCGAAGCCACGCAAGTCTTCAAGCTGGAAAAGAAC
>JBAVQT010000518.1:0-5884 GCA_049694295.1 Candidatus Acidiferrales bacterium | reverse complement strand
GGCCCTGCCAGGCCGAAAAGATGCAGGCGCGAATGGAATATTCCGGCGATCGTATAGGACGACCCTGGGACGAAAAATTGCAGCGACGAGGGGTGAGTTTCGTCCGCGACGAAAGCTCCGCCAGCGGCGGGGTCGTCTTTCCAGCCATAAACGAAAGGACGGACATGAAACTTGCCCTGTGCGTCCACAAAATGCATGCGCGAAGGCGGCGCGAAGGGCAGATCGCGATTTTGAGCGGCGAAATCGTACGGCGAGAAAAACCCCGCGAACAAAACAAGTCCGTGAAAGGCCGCGAGCAAAATTACGGCGGCTATGAGTTTGCGCTGGTGCGTCACTTCATCACTCCGTTCGAATCCGCGGGTCGCTCGCGAAGAGCAGCAAATCCGCCAGAAGATTCCCAGCCACCAGAACCACGGACGAGAGCATCACGATCGCCACCATCACGAAAAGATCGCGCGACAGAATCGAATCCACCAGCAGCGGGCCCAATCCCGGCCAGCTCAACACCACCTCCGCAATAATCGAAGCGCTGAGCATGGAACCAATTGAAAATCCGAAAAGAGAAATCAGCGGATTCGACGCGGCGGGCAAGGCATAGCGGAGCAGCAGGCGCCGGCGCGGAATGCCGTGGCCACGAGCCGCGCGCAGGAAAGGCGATTCCAGCGCTTCGACCATCGCCGAACGCACGTGGCGGACCAGCACGGGCAACATCGCGAGAGCCAGACCGAGCGCGGGCAGCGCCAAATGAAAAGCGATATCTTTCACTTTGTCCGCGAGAGCAAGATCGTCGAATCCCGTCGACACCATGCCGCCCATGGGGAACCATCCGGTGCGCACCGCCAACAAGAGCAGCGCCAGAAAAAGGAGAATATCCGGAACAGTCAAAAGCGTGGAGGTCGCAAATCCCCAGGTGCGATCGGCCCATCCGCCTCGTTTTTCGGCGCTCCAGATTCCGATGGGCAGAGCCAGCAACCACGCGAGCGCGGTGGCCGTGCCGGAGAGCAAAAGCGTGTTGCGAGCGCGAACGGCGACCAGCGGTCCGACCGGACTGTTGGAGGCAAGCGAGACGCCGAACTGTCCCTTTAGCGCCGCGCGGAGCCAGCGCTCGTAGCGAATGGGCAGCGGCTGGTCGAGACCATACTCAGCGCGAATATTGTTTACGGTCTGCTGTGAAATCTGAGGATTCAAGCGCATGGCGTCAAAGAAATCGCCCGGAGCGAGCTGCAGAAGCGCAAACGAAAAAAAAGAAACCGCGATCAGCAGCAGTGTGGCGTGCATCAAGCGCTCGATTAGAAATCTCATGGCGATTCGCTAGGCCCGCCGTTCCATGCAAATGGATTCGAGGGCCGGCATCGCGTCAAGGAGCATGCGGGTATGGGAATGCTCCGGCCTGGCGAAGAGTTCGGCCGCGGATTTTTGTTCCACGATCTGGTGTTCGTGCATCACGGCGACTTCATCGGCAAACTCAGCCACCATTCGCAAGTCGTGAGAAATGTGAAGGTAGGTCAGCGCATGCGCCGCCTGCAGATCGGATAGCAGACGCAGAATCATTTCCTGATTGCGGAGATCGAGGCTGGCGAGCGCTTCATCCAGCACTAACAGCTGGGGTTCGAGGGACAGGGCGCGGGCGATTGCCAGGCGCTGACGCTGGCCGCCGCTGAATTCCAGCGGGTGTTTTTGCTCGGCATCTGCGGGGAGTCCGACTTGCGTCAGCAACGCTCGCGACCGCTCGCGGCGGCTGGCATTTGTTCCTTCGCGCTGGATGGCCAGAGGCTCAGAGATGATTTCGCCTGCCGTCATGCGGGGATTTAGCGCGGTGGTCGGATCCTGAAAAATAAATTGGATCTGTCGCCGAATGGGAAGCAACCGTTTTAGCGAGCATGCCAGAAGGTTTTCGCCCGCGAACCAGATCTCTCCCTGCGTGGGCCGCTCGAGCAGAGCCACACAGCGGCCCAGAGTGGACTTCCCGGCGCCGGATTCACCCACGAGCGCGAGAGTCGTTCCGCGGCGGATGGTTAGATTCACGTTTTCGAGCGCGCGGACTATGACGCCCTGCCGCGTGAGCGGACGGCGTTGGACGTAGTCCTTGCTCAGATTGCGAATTCGCAGCAGCGGTTCGTTATCTTCGGCTTCGAAATATTTCCGTGAGTCGCGGTCCATTTTCAAGATTCGCTCCGTGACAGAGCCAATCGCTCTTCGGCGACCTCGTGGCGCGGGCGTTCGCCAGATAGCTTCTTGTCCGGCGGACGATTCCGGCGGAGCAAAGTTTTCGTATATGAATCGAAGGGATTCGAGTAGAGGCGGTCGAAGCTGCCCTCTTCGACGATGACGCCGGCTCTCATCACCATCAATCTATCGGCGAGGCTGGCCTGAATTTCTGGAGTATGGCTGATCAGCAGCATGGAAATTCCCAAACTGCTCTTCATCTCGCGCAGCAGGGTGACGAATTCAGAGCGGCTGCCTGCATCGAGCGAGGCGGTAGGCTCGTCCGCGATCAGCAGGGCTGGTTTGCAGACCAGAGCTTGCGCCAGAGCGACGCGCTGAAGTTGCCCGCCGCTCAGTTGGTGAGGATACGCCGAGAAAATTCGCTCGGTTGCGGGCAATCCCACGCGCACGAGCATTTCGCCGGCCGCCATGCAGCATCTCTTCCAACTCCAACCGTGATGCGCGCGAGCAACTTCCGCCGCTTGAGCGCCCACGCGGATCATCGGGCTCAGTGCGATGGACGGCTGCTGCGCGACCATGGCTATTCGCGCACCACGGATTTTTTGCAAGGCGCGCTCGCCGAGGCCCAGGAGTTCTTCGCCGCGAAATGTGACCGAGCCGGTGATTTCGGCGTCGCTTGGGGGCAGCAGGCCAAGCAAAGCCAGAGCCAGGCTGGTCTTGCCGCAGCCGGACTCGCCCATTAAACCGAGGACCTCGCCCGCGGCTATGTGAAGGCTCACTCGGTCGACGGCGGGACCTGCGGCGCCGTGGGCGGCGCGATACCGGAGCGACAAGCCTTTGACTGCGAGAAGGATATTCACCATGCCCCACTTGCTACTAAATCAATTTGAATCAGCGGATTACGACAACTTACCTGGCGCCGAGACAGTGCGAAGCCGGTAGGCTCGAAAAGCCGCAGCGGCCGAGGCGGTGGTCGGCCCCCGAAGATATACTCGCCAGTTGGGCCGGGGGAGTCGATAGGTCATCGGGACCAAATCGGGACGGCGGGTTATAGTACTCGCGTACCATTTTGGGAATGGCGATGCGCGGCGTAGCACTGCGCACGCGGGCGTCATTAATATGGGCGGCGCGATGCGGAGAGAGGCGCGCTGCCTGCGTATGGGAGGAGAGCCGGCGCGCGGCGCGTCACAATTTCGATTTGCAGAATGCGCGCGGTGATAAACTCCGCGAAAGGTGGACCAACGAATGCGACGTTTCGTGCTGCTGTGCGGGATTTGCGTTTTCTCACTGGCGCTGTGCCGGAGTGCGCATGTGGAGGCGCAAAGTGCCGCGAGCCCCGTATTGCTGGTAGTGAATCAAGGCGACCGAAATGTCAGCGTGATCGATCCGGCGACCGCGCGGCAAATCGCCACAATTTCCGAGGAGCAGACTACCGTCCAGGGCCATGAGGTGGCAGCGTCTCCCGATGGGCGCACCGCGTACGTGCCGATTTACGGAAGCACGGGCGTGGGCCAGCCGGGGATTGACGGCCACGAGATGCTGGCGATCGATATTGCGAGCCGTAAAATTGTCGGAAGAGTTGACTTTGGGCACGGCGTGCGGCCGCACTGCGTGGTCTATGACGGGGTGAGCGGCTTGCTGTACGTGACCACGGAGCTCGATGAGAGCGTAACGATCGTCGATCCGCGGACGCTCAAAATCGTAGGCTCGATTCCGACGACGCAGCCGCAATCGCACATGCTGGCGATCTCGCGCGACGGGCGGCGCGGGTACACTGCGAACGTGAGTCCCGGAACAGTTTCGGTGCTGGATATTGCGGCGCGGAAAACGATCGCGGTAATTCCGATATCAGCCAACACGCAGCGAATCTCGGTATCGAACGATGGCAGCATGGTGTTCACGGCGGACCAGACCAAGCCGCAACTCGCAGCGATCGATACGTCGACGAATCTGATCAGGAAATGGGTGCCACTGCCTGCGGTGGGTTACGGCACGGCTTCCACTCGCGATGGGCGTTGGCTGCTGGTGGCCATGGATGACGGGAAAGTCGGGGTGGTGGACTTGGGCAGTCTTACGGTGGCGCGCACGATTGACGTTCCGGGTGAACCGCAGGAGATTGTGGTGCGGCCTGACGGAAAAGCGGCTTACGTTTCTTGCACAAACGGAAAGCAGGCCGGGCAAGTGGCCGTGATTGATCTAGCGCAGTGGAAAGTGGAAACGTCGATCGACGCGGGCGTATTCGCAGATGGCCTGGCGTGGGCGGGCGGTTCCTGAGCGGCGAAGTGTCGTGCAGCGGAGGTCCGGAGTGGCGCCTCTAGGAAAATTGGTGGTTTGCGCGTTGGCCATGGCCTTGTATGCCGCGCCGGGGTTAGCTCGGCAGAGCGGCGGACAGAGTGATTCGACGCCCGGCTGGCCGCTGCACAATTCGGCTCCAGGCCATGCGATGCCCGACCCAGTGGTTCCGCTGCCCCCAGTGATTTCCGATACGGACGAATCGTGCATCCTTTGGACGGTCACTCGCGCGCAAGCGCCCACGATCAGCACGGCCACCATGCAGGTTCCCGGAAAAGCCAAGGGCGAATACCGGAAGGGCTGCGCCGATTTGCGGGACAAGAAACCGGCGAGCGCCGAGAGCCATCTGCGCAAAGCGGTCGAGGAATATCCGCGCTACGCCATGGCGTGGGTGCTGCTGGGCCAGCTCATGGACATGGGAAACCAGGCGGAGGAGGCCCGCAGCGCGTGTTTGCAGGCTTCGAGCGTGGATGCGAATTACGCGCCCGCGTATCTTTGCCTTGCGGACGTCGCATCGCAATCGAAGAAATGGAGCCAGACCCGGGATTTGGCGGATCGCGCTCTAGCACTGGATCCATTGGAGAATGTATACGGATATTTTTATAGCGCGGTGGCTGAGTATCATCTAGTTCAGCTTCCGGAAGCGGAGAAAAGCGCGCTGCAGACCATCGCCGCCGACCGTTTCCATCGCTTGCCACAAGCGCATCTCTTGCTGGCGGAGATATACGCAGCAAGGCAGGATTTCAAGGGCGAGGCCGCGCAACTTCGAGCCTTCCTAAAGGTAGCGCCCAAATCCCCCGATTCCGATGGCGTCAGGAAAAGCCTGGCGGAACTCGAAACCCAAATTTCGAAGTGAACGGCCGGAATACTGCGAGTATGGACTGGCGCAGGGATGCGGAGTGAGCCCGTCTTTTGTTGGAAGCACGCGTGTCCAGTTATTTTCGCGGTGAATTCACATTTTATCGGAAGCCGATCCGGGCAAAGTCTTCGGTGGCCGCTTCACGCCAGCCGCTGAACATCGATCCGCGGCGCGAATGATTCAACCGACCCGAGCGATATCCGGCCCGGCAGCGGAGCGATGCAATTCGCCGCACCGGCGGCGGCTGCCAGGCGGATCGCCGCTTCGCCTGTCAGTCCTTGCGCGTAGGCACAGGCAAAACCAGCTAGCGTTGCATCGCCGCATCCGACGGTGGAAATCGCCTGCACTTGCGGAGGTCGCGCTTGCCACATGGGCCCCTGTGCGTGCTCTAACCACACGATGCCGTCGGCGCCGATGGTTATCGCGGCGCTGCGCGCTCCGCGCGCAACCAATTCGCGCGCCGCATCCAGCAATTCCGGAACGCCGCTGAGCTTTCGTCCGAGCAGGGCTTCCACTTCCGCGCGATTTGGCTTCACCAGATCGGGGCCAGCTCCCAGGGCGATGCCC
>JBAVQT010000517.1:0-1766 GCA_049694295.1 Candidatus Acidiferrales bacterium | reverse complement strand
ACCGGCGCAAGCCTCTTCGACAACTCTTTCGAGATTCTCACCAACGCCACCACCAGCCGCTGGCGCTATCTCGCCAGCCTCCCGGCGCTCTGGCTCGGCAAATTGCGAAGCATGGACGGTATCGAAGTCTGGAAGACATCCGAAGCGATCTGCGAGCCGGCCGGGAACACCCGCGTATTCGCGCAATTGGATGGCGAGCCGGTCGGACCGCTTCCGCTGGCATTCCGCGTCTGGCCCGACGCGCTCTCGCTGGTGGTTCCGGCGGAGAAGAGTGCCTAACCCAGGCGCGCGCTTTTTTTGTCTTTAGGCCGGCACGGCCCGCGGGCTGCGCGCCAAACTAAGCGAAGATACCCTACGCAAGGCAGGTGGCCATGGAGCCGATCACCCACGCACTCGCTTCCTTCGCGGCGGCGCGAGCCACACAGCGCCGTCTCCCGCGTTTTGGCGCGGCCATGTTCGTGGCCGCGGGCGTGGCGCCCGATCTCGATCTGGCCGGCTACTTCGGCGGCGCGAGTGCATATTTAAGATTCCATCGCGCGGCTCTTCATGGAGTCTTGGGCGGCGCAGCCTTAGCCTGCGCAGTGGCCACCGCGTTCTGCTGGGCCGATCGGAAATATCCCGCGAAAAATCGCGCCGTCGGCAAGCTGCGATTTGCCGCGGCGGTCGCTGTCTGCTTTGCGGGCGTGGGTCTGCACGTCGCGCTGGACCTGTTGAGCGGCGTGGGCGTGAATCTGCTTTGGCCTCTGCGCACGCACTGGTACGGTGTGCCGCTCGAAACCAACCTCGACCCCTGGCTGCTGATAATCCTCATCGCCGGAATCCTGCTTCCGGAGCTTTTTCGGTTGGTCGGCGACGAAATCGGCGAGCGAAAAAAAACGCCGCGCGGCCGCGTTGCCGCGATCGTTACGCTGGTCTTGGTAGCGTTCTGTTTCGGCGTGCGCGCGGAGTTGCACGCCCAGGCCCACGCCCTGCTGATGTCGCGCGAATACCATGGGCGGGCGCCCGTTGATGTCCAGGCCTATCCGAAGTCCGCCACTCCGTTCGACTGGCGAGGTGTCGTCGCCACCGAAGAAACGCTCGAAGAAATTGAGGTGGACGTGGGACCGGGCGACGATTTTGACCCCGAGCGCAGCGAGACCCACTTCAAGCCCGCGGACTCACCCGCCCTGGACCTCGGCGAACAGACCGAAGCCGCGAAAATATTTCTGGCCTACGCCCAATTTCCGCTAGCCAGCGTGGTCCAGTCCGATGACGGCTACCGCCTCACCCTGCGCGATCTGCGATTCGCAAAAGACGACGCCAGCCCCGACAACATTCTCCTCAAAGCGCATTTCGACCCCGCTCTTCGCCTGCAGAGCGAAGCCCTGGCGTTCCCCTCCCCGCACGGCCGCTAGACTCTCTCTGCATCGGCCGCCGCCCCAATCGGAGCCGCCATCCCGGCCGCCCACTGGCGCAGCGGCTCGAGGCGCGTCTGCTCCAGCGCATCGCGATAAAAGAGATTGTAAGTGTCAAACGGGATGAGGCGCCCATCCGGATGCACGATGTGAATGCAGGTCTTTTTCACCGAGCGGACGTCGAATGAGTACGCGTCAATGAACTGCACGATCAGCACGCGGAAAATATTCTCGTAGCCGAGATCGGCGGGAGCGGCGACGCGCGGCAGGCAGCACAGCAGATCGCGCAGCGTGCGCGCTCCGGATTCGGGCGAGTGATTAGTCGCGAACAGTTTGAAGACGCCGTCGCGCACCGCCTGATCCTGCTCGTAC
>JBAVQT010000516.1:0-6830 GCA_049694295.1 Candidatus Acidiferrales bacterium | reverse complement strand
ATCAAGTAGCTCTCGCGTTCGCTGGCATTCGGCCCGGAGGCTCGCGTCATGCGAGCTTCCGGGCTTCTTGTTTTTGGGGTGGTTACGGCGAATGAACAGGGCGGAGAAGAGACGCCAAGCAAAGGTCAGCGTGCGAAGTAACGTTGCAAGAATTCCGTTTGAGAATTACCGGTGGAAGAGGGAATCGGCCGCAATCTTTGCCAGGCCCAGCACGCGGGCCGGGAGAATGCCAAGATACAGCGTGCCGATGGCCGCGATGGTCAGCGCCGCGGTGATGGCAGGCGCCACGCGTGTCGGCTGGTAATCCGCCGCCGGCTCCCAGAAATACATCGCCACGATCACGCGCAAGTAGTAGTAAGCGCCGATCACGCTATTGATCGCCGCGATCACCACCAGCCACACGATGCCGGCATCCAACGCCGACTGAAACGCAAAGAATTTTCCGAGGAAGCCGCCGGTCAGCGGCAATCCCAGCAGTGAGAAAAGGAATAGCGAAAAGCACACCGCCAGCACCGGCTGCTTCGTGCCCAGGCCCGCATAATCCTTGATCTCCAGCCGCCGCTCGCCCTGCTGCCCCAGGTGCGTGACCACTAGAAACGCGCCTACCTTCATCAGCGCATACGCCGCCAGATAGAAAAGCACCGCCGCGATGCCCAGCTCCGTGGACGCCACAAAAGCCACCAGAATGTAGCCCGCATGCGCGATCGAGGAATACGCCAGCATGCGCTTGATGTTGGTCTGCACCAGCGCCGCCAGATTTCCCACCAGCATGGTTGCGACTGCCGACACCCACAGAGCCCAGAACCAGAAATGCTGCGCCGGTCCAAACGAAACGTAAAAAATCCTGATCATCAGCGCAAACGTGGCAGCCTTGGGCGCGGACGCCAGCAGCGCCGTCACCGGCGTTGGCGCCCCTTCGTACACGTCCGGCGCGTAAATCTGAAAAGGCGCGATCACCACCTTGAATCCCAGCCCCACAAAAATCAGCCCCAGCCCCACAATCGAAAGCGCCGGCAAATGCGGGTCGCGCAGCAGCGCCGCCTGGATCAGATCGATCCGCGTGGACCCGGTCGCGCCGTACACCATGGCCACGCCATAGAGAAAGAACGCCGTGGCAAACGACCCCAAAATAAAATATTTCAGCGAGGCTTCGTTCGAGGCCTCCACGCGCTTGCGGAAGCCCACCAGAATGTACGTCGAGATCGAGCTCATCTCCAGACCGAGAAACGCCGTCACCAGTTCGTTCGCGCCCGCCAGAAGGCCCATGCCCGCCGTCGCAAAAAGAATCAGCGCGTAGTATTCGCCGCGCTGCAGGCCCTCGTCTTCCAAATACTGAATCGAGCCCAGAATCGCCAGCGCCGCCGCGCCGATCACGATCACGTGAACGAAAATGCTGAAAGCGTCCACGCGAATCACGTTGCTGTAAGCCTCGCCCGGCACATGCGCCGCCAGCCGAACCGCGACCAGCGCCGCCAGTGAGCCCACAAAAGCCAGCCAGCCCAGCGATCGTTGCCGCGCCCGGCTGACAAACGGGTCCACCACCATCACCAGAATGCCGAACGCGCACAGAATCGCTTCGGGTGCCAGTTGCTGCAGGTATGTAAGCTGCTGCGCGGCAGTCTGCATTACGGCTGCACCCGCCTTTCAGACGCCGTCACCACCACCGCCGCCGCCGGCAGCGCCAGCTTCACCCGCGCCTTGGCCGTCGTTGCTTGCGGCTTCGCAGCAACCATCGCCGTCGCGCCAACAGCATCCTTCGTAGCCGGCGGCGCGACCGCCGCCACCGCCGCAGTTGCAGCCGCGGCTTTCGCTCGACCCGCCAGCGATGCCCTCTCCACCAGATCCATTCGATTCAACAAAGCATCCGTGGCCGGTTCCATGCGGCGCGTGAAAAGTGGCGACCAGATGCCCATGAAAATAATGGCTAGCGAAATCACCGCCAGGATGGTCCGCTCGCGCGGCGAAGCATCCGCCAGCGTGCGATTTTTCTCCACGGTCACTTCTCCCAGCGCCACGCGCTGATACATCCACAGCAGGTAGATCGCGGAAAGAATCGCGCCCGTCGCCGCCAGGCTCGCCCACACGTGATGCACTTCAAACGTCCCAATCAAAATCATGAACTCGCCGACGAAGCCATTCAGCGGCGGCAGCGCCAGCGCCGCCAAACAAATAAAGAGAAAGAACGCCATCAGCACCGGCATCGGCGACGCAATCCCGCCGTACTCCTTGATCTCATACGTGTGCCGCCGGTCGTACAGCATGCCCAGGCCGAGGAAGAGTCCGCCGGTCGCCACGCCGTGCGCCAGCATCTGGTAAATCGCGCCCTGCACCGAAATCGTGGTGAATGCGAAAAGCCCCAGCACCACAAATCCCAGGTGGCTTACCGACGTGTACGCCACCAGCCGCTTCACGTCGCGCTGCACCATCGCCACCAGCGCGCCGTAAATGATGCCGATAATCGCCAGCGTGGCGATCGGCGTGGCCAGGCGGTGCGCCGCGTGCGGAAAGAGCGGCAGGCAGAAACGCAGAATGCCGTAGGTGCCCAGTTTCAGCATCACCCCCGCCAGGATCACCGAACCGGCCGTGGGCGCCTCGGTGTGCGCATCCGGCAGCCAGGTGTGCAGCGGAAACAGCGGAACCTTGATCGCAAACGCCAGGAAAAACGCGCCAAAAAGCAGAAGCTCGGTGTGCGCGCTCAACACCACGGTCCCCTGTTGCAGCGCGTCCAGAATCACCGGCAGGTCGAACGAACCCACCTGGTTGTAGAGCCACACGATCGCCACCAACATCAGAATCGAACCGAACATCGTGTACAAAATAAATTTGATGGTGGCGTAAATCTTCCGGCCGTGGCCCCAGATGCCGATCAGGAAATACATCGGGATCAGCGTTACTTCCCAGAAAAAGAAGAAAAGCACCAGATCGAGCGACAGGAACACGCCGATCATGGCCGTCTCGATGATCAGCAGCGCGACGAAAAATCCCTTCACACGATCCTGTATCGAATTCCACGAGCAGAGAATTGCCAGCGGCGTCAGAAACGTGGTCAGCAGCACCAGGAACAGGCTGATGCCGTCCACGCCGAGGTGATACGAAATGTGCGCGCCCGGAATCCACGCGTGCCGTTCGACGAATTGATAGCCGGAATCTCCGGTCGCGAATCCCGGCAGCATCAGCAGCGACACCACGAATTCCGCCAGCGAAGCCACCAGCGCGATCCGCCGGATCCATTCGCGATCCTGCCCGCGCAGCAGCAGCAGCGCCGCCACGCTCAGCATCGGCAGGAAAATGATCACCGAAAGCAGATAGGAATGCGATTCCACGCTAGCGCACCCTCCACCAGAGACAAATCAGCAGCGCCGTAAATCCCACCGCGCCGATGACTACCCATGTCGCGTAGCTCCGCGCGTTGCCCGATTGCAACTTGCGCGCCTCCGAGCCCGATTCGCGCGCCACGTAACCCACCCCGTTCACCGTGCCGTCGATCAGGCCCGCATCCACGCCCTGCCACAGCACGTGGGTCGAAATCCACAGCAACGGCCGCACGATCAACGCGCCATAAATTTCATCCACATAATATTTGTTCAGCACGAGCGTGTAGACACCATGCAGGCTCTTGGCCAGCCGCTTCGGCGCCTCGGTGTTCTTGATGTAGAACCACCACGCCACCAGCAGTCCCAGCAGCGCCACGATCACCGGCCATCCCAGCAGGGCCCGCGCCAATTCCATCCCGCCTCCCGCGCTCGAGGCGGCAACCGCCTCGGCGCCTGTAGCTCCCTGCGGCGCATACATCGCAAACACCGGATGCAAAAATTTCTCGAAATAGTCGGTGCCGCCCATCAAATGCGGCGCCGCGAACCATCCGCCGACGATCGAGAAAAACGCCAGAATCGTCAGCGGCACAGTCATGCTCTTGGGCGATTCGTGGACGTGCACTTTGTGCTCGTCGAAGCGCGGCTTCCCGAAAAACGTCAAAAATATCAGCCGAAACATGTAGAACGCCGTCAGCCCCGCGCCCGCCAGTCCCAGCAGCCACAGCCACACATTCGCGTGCGGCCCAGACCGCGCCGCGTCCAGAATTTCATCCTTGCTGAAAAATCCCGCGAAGCCCGGAATCCCCGCAATCGCCAGCGTCGCGATAAACATCGTCCAGTAAGTAATCGGAATCTTCTTTCGCAGCCCGCCCATGAAGCGCATGTCCTGTTCGCCGGCCATCGCGTGAATCACGCTGCCCGCCGCCAGGAACAGCAAGCCCTTGAAAAATGCATGCGTCATCAGATGAAAAATTCCGGCCGCGTACGCGCCCACGCCGCAGCCCAAAAACATGTAGCCGAGTTGCGACACCGTGGAATAAGCCAGCACTTTCTTGATGTCCGTCTGCACCAGGCCGATCGTCGCCGCGTAAAATGCCGTCAGCGCGCCCACCAGCGCCACCACAAACATCGCTTCCGGCGCGCGCGAAAATAGCGGATTCATCCGCGCCACCATGTACACGCCCGCCGTCACCATAGTCGCCGCGTGAATCAGCGCGCTCACCGGCGTGGGACCCTCCATCGCGTCCGGCAGCCACACGTACAGAGGCAACTGTGCCGATTTGCCCACCGCGCCGGCAAACAGCAGCAGGCAGATCGCGGTCAGAGTAGCGGTGCTGGGAGCGTTTGTGGACGCCGCCTTCGAAAACATCGCGGCGTAGTCGATTGAATGAAACACCTTGAACGCCAGCAGAATTCCAACCGTAAATCCAAAATCGCCGATGCGCGTGGTGATAAACGCCTTTTTCCCCGCGTCGATCGCCGACTTTTTCAAAAACCAGAATCCCACCAGCAGGTAGCTGCAAAGCCCCACGCCTTCCCAGCCCACGAACATCAGAATCAGGTTCGACGCCAGCACCAGCGTGAGCATGAAGAACACGAAAAGATTCATGTAGGCGAAGAAGCGGTAGTAGCCACCCTCGTGCGCCATGTATCCAGTGGAATAGATGTGCACCAGCAGACTGACGAACGTGACCACCAGCAGCATCACCACGGTCAACTGGTCCATCTGCAGCGAAAAATCCACGCGGAATTTTCCCGCCGTGATCCACGTGAAATAATTCGTCACCGCCGGAATCTGGTCCGCCGTGAGCAGCCCGAATTCCCGAATCGCTTCCAGCACCGCCAGAAACGACAGCGCCACCGAGCCAATCGCCACGGAATTGATCAGCGCCTTCGGCCAGCGCTTCCCCAGCAGGCCGTTCAGCGCTGCGCCGATCAGCGGCAGCGCGATGATGATCCACAGATGATTGAGCACGGGCATCATTAGAATTTAAGCAGGTTCACGCGTTCCACGTTCAGCGATTGCCGGTTCTGCGCCAGCGTGATCACGATCGCCAGTCCCACCGCGGCTTCCGCCGCCGCCACCACGATCACGAAAAACACGAACACCAGTCCGTCCACTTCATTATTCGCGCGCGCAAACGCCACGAACGCCAGATTTACCGCGTTGAGCATCAGCTCGATGGACATGAAAATCGTGACGATGTTGCGCTTGAAGACGAACGCCACCACGCCCATTCCAAAAAGGATGGCGCTCAACACCAGAAAGTAGGAGACCGGCACCATGGCTATTCGTCCTTCCTTGCCAGCACCAGCGCGCCCAGGATCGCGATCAAAATCAGAATCGACGTCGCTTCAAACGGCAGCAGGTACTGTCTGAAAATTTCTTTCGCCAGGTCCACCGTCGAAAACGAAGCGATTCCCGCGCCCGAACCGGCCGCGCTGGCCGCCGCGATGCCCGAATGCGCCATCCAGTGCGCCAGCCAGAAAAGCAGCACCACCCCCAACGGCACGCCCGCATACTTCGCCATCTTGCTCCAGTCGGTGCGCTCTTCTTCGTGCGCGTTCAGCAGCATGATCACGAACACAAACAGCACCATGATCGCGCCCGCGTACACGATGATCTGCACCGCCGCGATGAATTCCGCTCCCAGCAGCACGTACAGCACCGCCAGCGAAATCATCACCAGAATCAGCGAGAGCGCGCTGTGGATCGGCTCGCGCGATACGATCAGCAGCGCCGCGCCCAGCACGGCGATGAACGCGCAAACGAAAAATAAAATCAGCGGCAGGCTCATCCGTGTCCCACCAGCAGGGGATAGACCATCCACAGCGCGGTCAGCACCAGATTCACCAGCGAGACCGGCAGCAGCAGCTTCCATCCAAACGACATCAGTTGATCGTACCGGAAACGCGGCAGCGTCCCGCGCATCCACACGTAGAAGAAAAGGAACAAAATCACCTTCACCAGAAACCAGAACGGCCCCTGAATCGCCGGCGCCACCATCGGCGCGAGGCAGATCGCGCCGCCCACCAGGCAAATCATCGTCACCACCGCGAATTGCAGCCGCGCGATGCCGCGCATTTCCGCGATCGTGTCGTAAGCGCAGTAAATTCCCGTCAGCACCAGAATCGCGCCGGGCAGATAGTATTGCCAGGTCCAGGAATCCGGGAAGGGCGAAAGATAGCCGCCGAAAAATAGAATCGTCGCCAGGCAGGAGACGGTGATCATGTTCGCGTACTCGGCCATGAAAAACATCGCGAATTTGAAGCTCGAATATTCGGTGTGAAATCCCGCCACCAATTCCGTTTCCGCTTCCGGCAAGTCAAACGGAATGCGATTCGTCTCGGCCACCGCGGCCACGATATAACACAGGAAGCCGATGATCTGCGGAAACGCGCCATGCTTCAGCCCAAAGAAATTCCAGTGCCAGAAAGGCCCGCTCTGCGCCTGGATGATGCCGTTGAAATTCAGCGTTCCGGCCAGCAGCAGCACTCCCACCACCGACAGCGTCA
>JBAVQT010000515.1:0-12364 GCA_049694295.1 Candidatus Acidiferrales bacterium | reverse complement strand
GGCGAGTTCGGTGGACTCAAGCGCGGATTCGACCATGCACTGGTTGATGATTTCTTCGGAGCTCTTGCCGAGGTCGCGATCGGTGTTTTCTTGCATGCGGCGCATGACCAGCTCTTGATTGAGCGAACCGCCGTTAACGCCGATGCGGACCGGCTTGCCATTGTCGCGGGCCACCTTGCAGATGGTGGAAAACTGTTCGTCGCGGCGCTGGCCGGCGCCAACGTTGCCGGGATTAATCCGATATTTGTCGAGCGCGCGGGCGCAGTCCGGATATTTGGTGAGCAGGACGTGGCCGTTGTAGTGGAAGTCGCCGATTACTGGGACGCGGCAGCCGGCGTCCAGCAGGCGGCGCTTTATCTCCGGGACCGCCGCGGCGGCTGCAGGAACGTTGACGGTGACGCGAACTAGTTCCGAGCCCGCTTGGGCGAGTTCGAGACATTGCTGCGTGGTCGAGGCGACGTCGGCGGTGTCCGTGTTGGTCATGGACTGGACTATTACGGGCGCGCCGCCGCCGACCTGGATGTCGCCGACTTTCACGCCGACCGTCTTGTGGCGCTGGTGTGTCATCTAGTTTCAATTGTAACTAATCTGTCGGGAGATTGCCTAGCCGGAGCGTGCAAGACGACTCTCGCTCCGCGGGTAGTAGGCGATTCGCTGAGTGGCATGCTCGCTGGCTTGGGGCCGCGCTACGCTCAAAATTCGGCGCGACGGCCAATGTTGCCGCCGACCTTCGCTATCCGAGCAGGCGGCGGAGTGATGGTGGCCATTTTGCGGATCATGGCCAGAACCAGCTTTTTGTCGTCGTCGGAAAGCGTAGTGGCATATTTTTTAATGTCGGCGAGGAAGCGGATCTCGTCGTCGGAGAGTTCGCCGAGAACTTTGCGAGTCTCACGATCCTGCGGCGTGTCGCTGCCGGGAAAAAAATCGGCGAGGCTGATTTCCATGGCCTCGGCAATTTTCGCAAGCGTTTCGAGGGATGGCACGGTGTGGCCATTTTCGACGCGGGACAGGTAGCACCGCAACAGGCCGGTGCGCCGCTCGATATCACCCTGCGATAAACCTCTGTCGTTGCGGTAAGAACGAATCACTTCGCCAATATTGACCTTGGGCTTTTCTTTGGGCATGGGCTGGCACGTCCTAGTATCTAATTTACAACTAGGGCGTATCTTACGAATTACCCCTTTTGCCGTGCAAGGGAATTATTGGAAGGTGTTCCTGGGAGGAACATGGTGCCTGGCTGATCCTGGCGACCTGGATTTTTTACAGGGAGGATTGAGGAAGGGCGCTGGGAGAAAGTTCGTCATTGGGACGCTTGCCCTCGCGCTTATTGGCGTAGAGGAGATCGTCGGCACGCTTGATGAGTTCGTGCGCGGTCTCGCCGATTTTGTAGTCGGTCCAGCCGCGCGAAAAGCGGCAGGGAATTTTTTCGCCTCCGGCGTCAACGGTGAGTCCTTCGATGCGGCCGAGAACGTGGCGGACTTCCTCGGCGCGGCATTCGGGGAGAACGACGAGAAATTCATCGCCACCGAGGCGGACGGCCACGTCGGAACCGCGGATGGCGCGCTGCACGCGCTCGGCAAAGCCTTTTAACATGGCGTCACCCGCGGCGTGACCGTGCTTGTCGTTGACCAGTTTGAGGCCGTCAAGATCCAGCAGCAGAATTGTGAGGGGCCGGCCGTGGCGCTGGGCGCGAGCGATTTCCTGCTCCATGCGCTGGTCGCCACTCCTGCGATTGTACAGGCCGGTGAGCTGATCGAGAGCCGCCAGTTTGTACACCTCGGTGGCCAGGCTCTCGACTTTCGCGAGGGATTCGATCTGCCCGGCGAGCTGGCGCCGCAAACGCGTGATCTGCGTCTGCTGGTATATCAGGTACACCGTAAAGAGCAGGACCATGCCCAGCAAACCGCGCACGGCTTGATTGAGATAAAACGGATAGTCAGTGCCTTGCTCCTGCGAAAGAATTCCCGGGAAAGCGAAAGACGCGACGCAGACGGTGAGCAGAAGGATGACCGCGACGGAGGCCGACCAGAGCGCCCATTGCTGACGATCGAGACGCTGCAAATTCTGGCGCAAATTCTGAGTGGGGTCGGCGAGATCGCCTGAATTGTTTGGCGCAGTTGTCGTCATGGATTTTGGCCCGGTGCTCTTGCCCAGTAGACCAAAGCGTCCAAACGAACTCCATACGCAAGTGCCGCAAGGTTTCCAAAAACGTAAACAGGAAATTGCGGAATTTAAGAGCGCGAGAGTTTCGATTTCCGCGATTCACGACGCGGGAATTCCGGGTTTCGGCGTGCAGCAATCCCCTTGATGATCCGGCGTTTTGGCGAAGTCTGCTTTGCATCCTAGGCGAAAAAAGCACCCCTTGCTTCGGATTGTGAGCAGTCCGATATCCACGTTATCGGAATGATTTTCCGCCCCTACCTTCATCGCGGGCCAAGCGCCCATCACTCAATTTCAAGGAGACACCACAATGAATCTGAAAAATTTGGGAGTCCTGCTTCTGTTTGTAGCGTCGATACTTGCTGTGCCTGTCGCCTCAGCGCTGGTTTTTGTAGCCAGTGGCGCGAATAACACGATTCTGGCCGATGGCGTTCGACCGCCAGCACCGCCGCTGCTTTTCGCGGACGGGGTGCGCCCGCCCGCGCCGCCGCTCGGTTGAAGCGGCGTCGCCGGAATGCTGACCGGATAGGGAAAAAGCACGTCTCGCGCTGATCTGGGGGGAATGCCCGATTCCCCCTTTTCCTTTTGTGCTAGGATACTGGCCGGACAGCGATATGACCATGCAGTTAATGTGGTGGCTTGGGATCGCCCTGGAAGGGATGCTTATCGTCCGCTGTTTAACCGGCGGGCACTTCCGGAAATATCCGTTTTTCTTCGCGTATATTTCATGTGTTCTGACGATTGATTGCTTCTCCATCGTATTCTATCGAGTCGGGGCGACTCCGTATGCATATTGGTACTGGGGCACACAGTTTCTGTCCTTAATTGTGGGATATGGCATTATTCTTGAAATCTTTCGACAGTCATTGGCGGAGTATCCGGGAGCCGACCGCCTGGGCCGCAAATTGTTGCTGTTGGTTTTCGGCGCAGTTTTTGCCTACGTGGGATTCCATGCCGCGATGCAATCGGGATGGTCGCCGGCGAATACGACGGCTGAACTGGAGCGGGACTTGCGGGCCGTCGAGGCGCTGGCCTTGGGCGCAATCGTTGCGGTCATCGGTTATTTTAGGATCGGCTTAGGTCGAAATCTAAAGGGGTTGCTTGCCGGGTTCGGATTCTTCATTGCCACCGGCGTCGTTTCACTTGCTGTTCGCTCGTTTGCCGGTAGGGCCTTCGAGCCGATCTTCTTCTATCTTCAGCCGGCCTGTTATCTAGTCACGCTTCAGATTTGGACCGTGGCGCTGTGGTCGTATGCGCCGAATCCGGCGCCGGCTGCGCTTGCGACGCACGCTGATTATGGCGCACTGGCTGCCAGCACGAGAGACGCACTGGGTGCGGTGCGCGCGGACATTGCCAAGGCGGTGCGATCGTGATCGCGCTGCTTTTCTTTGTCGGGGTAGGAGTGCTGCTGCTGGTGGGCCTGTATTTTCTGTTGCGCGGGCACCCAGCGGGCAGCGCCCGGCCTGGCGATAGCGCCCTGGCTGTGGTAGAGGCGCGCAACGCGCTGGAAACGTTGCAAGACTCACTGCTGGCGCCCGAGTTGATCAGCCGGATTTTTGCGAAGGAAGATTGCGATTTCGTGACCGAGGCGGCGCCCGGCCAGATCCGAGAAATGTTCCTGAGAGAACGCCGCCGCATTGCTCTATTGTGGATCGTGCGTGTGCGGCGGCAGATCGCCAGTCTGCTGCGGTTGCACCGCAGCGAAGCGCGATTCCACGCGCAATTAAACTTCGCGAAGGAAGTCGCGTTGCTCGCGGACTTCGGGGTTCTCTTGCTTTCCTGCCGGACACTGCAACTGTCGATTTTTCTGCGCGGACCGTACGGAGCTCGCCCACTGGCCGGCAAGACCGTCCTCGCCGCCGCTCGCCTCTGCGACGTCACAGGCCGGTCGCTGGATTTCTTGAATGCGGCCTCCTCCGGATCCGGCGATGAGCTAGGTGGGACAGCAGCGCGCGGACGCGCAACTCGCGCGGAATAATTCCGCCGTATACTTTCAACTCGAGGTTGACCAGCCAAAATGAGGGCTCACCAGGAACATCTCGAAGTGGTCGCGGCGTCCGATGATCTGCGGCGCCGGACGCTCTCACAGGTGCCGCGTCCGCTAGACCGCCTCATCTATCTGGCTTCCATGCGCGACTACAATACGGGGCTATATCACCACGATGGGTTAGCGGCGCGCTTTTCCGAGGAAGTCGCATGCGAAGCTCTTTCGGGCTGCCATCGGGAAGCTTTCCGGGAGTTGCTTTCCGCCCCCCTCGAGGACCTGGTGGCGCAGCTGGAGGCGTATCTCAAATCCACGCACACCTACCCCACCGATTTCATCAACGCATGGAAAGGGTTGGAGCCGTATCGCGTAACCGTGCCGGTGGACGCGGACCCGCTGGCGGCGGAGTTCCTGTTTTCGAATCTCAGGATCGCTTTGGCAATTTTGGAGCGCCGTCTGAATGTCCGTTCGACGCGGCAACCAGCCTCATAGCCACCGCCGTGACCTGGCCGACGATTTCGGCCTCATCTGGATAGGCAAACTGCTTGAGGGGCATGCCCGAAAGGGGATGAGGTATGAGGGTGAGTTGGGAGCCCTTCAATTCGCACCATCCGCAAGCGTAGGAGTCGCGTAATTCGATGAAGTAGATCGGGCGATCGAATTCGGTGCGCCAATCCCCCGGGCTCATGCGGTTGATGTGGTCGTCAATTTGGACGAAGGACCCCGGTCGCAGGAGGGGATACATGGTCATGTCCTGCATGCCGATGTACCCGTACTGGCAATTCCTCACGTCGAGTTTCTGAATCAGCGCGATGGGCACCTCGCCCCACACCTCCACCAGGCGCGAGAGCAAGCTGGTCTTGTCCAGGCTGAAACTCTTGTCGAATCGAACCGGGAAAGTGATGGCCTTGTCGGGATCCGGTGTCTCCAGGGATGCCAGGTGGGTCTGCTGCAGCGGCAGCGCCAACTGATAACGCGAACTGGCCGACAAATCCACGCCGAAAACGGTCAGTAAATCGTTGAATTTCATGCGGTAGATCACGCTCAGACTGAACAGCTTGAAAATACTGGGAACGGAATTGCGATTCTCGAGTTGGGTGAGCCAGGCGTTGGAGATGTAAAACGCAGTGTTATGGCAATCTTCGGCGATCTTGCGGCTGAATTCTTCGACTTCCCGGGTCGTGACTCCCAGTCGGTTTCTAAGTTCCTTGAGTTGTTCGCCGGCTCGAGTGGTGGATGGCATGACGATGTGCCGTTATGGAACGCTCCCCTGCATGCTTCTATCTACAAGCAATGACTTGTATTTGCCGCCATGCTGCACACTGAAACACTATATCACAGGCATTTCGTCAGTGCCGTGAGTGTTCCCGGGTGGCCATGGAGGCCGTTTCGGGTCCCGCGGTGCAAAGCAAGAGGCAGACGTAAATGCAGCGGGGGCCGGAGATAGCTTCGTTTTTCCGGATTTCGCGGGAGCTGCTTGCAATAGAAAGCAGAGTGCCAGATTCTCCGTAGTTTCCGGGCCGTGCGTGATGATATAGAGATGCGTCTGTCGCCAACCTAGTTCTCACGAGAGAGAGCTGGGCCACGCCGTTCCGCCTTAGGAACCCGGACGCTACCCTGGGGCTCCTGCATCCCCTGCCGGAGCCCAATTTTTTTATTTTGGGTTCCGCTTCGTGCGCGGCTAGTCCTGTTTATCAAGTGATAAAAACCAGACGTCTGGAAATTCGCGTCACGACGCTTGGGCTTACCGCGCGCCAGACGAAGGGAAGGCAAAGGTTTCTTTTTCGCGTCATGCGGCCCCGCGCACGTGGAGTTTCACACGGAGCTGTGCCAAGCTGGAGGCGAGCTCAGGATCTCCATGACTGGATTCTCTGAACAGCCATTCCGGAGCGCGCCCTTCCACGAGAAGCGGACTGTACCGCGCTATCCGTTCATCGCCACGATGACGCTGATCGAGCCGGTCAGCGATACGCGGATCCCCGGCCGCATTTCCGAACTTAGCCGCAAGGGTTGCTATGTGGACGTGCTGGTGACGCTCCCGGTGGGCACAGGCATTCATCTGGAAGTGTCCCGCGATCAGGGTATTTTCAAGACGACCGCGAAAATAATCTACGTTCAAGAAGGCATGGGAATGGGCGTGGGATTCGTGGATATACCCGAAGATCAATTGAAAATCCTCGATGATTGGCTTGCCGAAGTGGCAAATTAGGTTGTCCGGCAACGCCGCAGCAATCGGCAATTTCCGGTTTTGACCTCACTTGCAGTAAGCTGTATCTTCTCCCGCAATCAGGAGGGCCCTTGGGCTTCAGCGCGAGCACGCGTCAGCTAGGAGAGGTGACGATAATTGATGTCCGCGGCAGATTCACCCTCATCGAGGGGGAAGCGGTGCATCAGCTGATCCTCGATCTTTTCGAGGATGGCCACCGCATGCTGCTGATGAATTTCCGTGACGTCTCTTATCTCGACAGCTCCGGAATCGGTCAACTGGTGCGTGCGCTCTATACCGCACGCAAGCATGGCGCGGATTTGCGGGCGGTGGAACTCAATGGCCGAGCCCGAGAGATTCTCCGCTTGACCAATCTTCACACTGTGTTCAGCGATTTCCCCGACGAGCCGGCGGCGCTCCGCAGCTTCACTTCGAACTGAACGACGCCAGATTCCAGCGTTCCGCTCCCATCACGCTCCCAGCGATCCGCGTGGAATTTTCGTCAGTAGCGCTGCGAATGGTACGATGCCGGAGGCTCGATGTTGCAGCCTTTGGAGACGATCTCGGATGGGAGATTCGCGGCCGGGTCGACGTAAACACACCGCGTTTTTAGTGTTCATCGCTTCGCTCGCGGTGGTGCTGTGCTACGTCGGCTGGGTTTTCTATTCGCGCTGGCAAAGCGATCGCGATCTGAGCGAGCGCGCCGCCGCCGCGCAGCGAGAAAAAGACCGCGAGGCGGTGAACTTTCTGGGCGGCGACCGCTTCGACATCCTCAATTTCTACGCCGCGCCTGGCTCGATTCATCGCGGCGAATCTCTACAGCTTTGTTACAGCGTGTCGAATGCCAAGACCGTCGCGCTCGATCCACCGGAAGCGCCCGTATGGCCTTCATTCAGCCGCTGCGTGGAAGTCGCGCCGCGCAAGACGACCACTTACACATTGACGGCCACCGACGCCGCGGGTCACGCCAAGACGGCTACGCTCGAGATTCAAGTGCACTGAGAGCGCGCAGGTGGGAGTTGGAAGTTCCGCAGCGCTTCTGTTTTCGGGGAATGCTCTCACCGATGGCGGGAAAGTGGTGCTGGTGGAGGGAATCGAACCCCCATGGCCCGGAGGCCGGTGGATTTTGAGTCCACTGCGTCTGCCAGTTCCGCCACACCAGCTAGGTGACTGGCCAAGTGTATCACGCGTTTGGCGGATTGAAACGCAGGCGCGCTCCCGCCCTGGCGGCCGTTGCGCGTCTGAAAAAAAATATTGGCGGGTTCGCATCAGCGCTTCCGAATTCGCGGCGTTCGGCAGTATTCTAGCGCACGGCGATGCGCGCGGCGCAGTCGCCAATATCTCAGACTGGATTCATCGCGGAGGAATGGATGAAATCGCAATCGTTGCTTCTTACCGGCGCACTTATTTTGGCGGCGGGCGCCATCTGGGCATCGTCGAGTGACGCGTCACGCGGGGCGGGGCGCGCGACGGAACAGGCCTCGAAGCAGGCTTCGAAGGGAACGCCAGGCTTATCGAATGGAGAGATTGAGCGTGGGAAATATCTGGTGGAAGATGTGGCGATGTGCGGCGAGTGCCACACTCCGCGGGACTCGCGAGGCCAGCTCATAAATTCCGAGTGGCTGCAGGGCGCGCCCATCTGGATCATGCCGGTACATCCGGACGCGAACTGGGGAGAGGCGGCGCCCACCATCGCGGGTTTTCCTGGGTACACGGACGAAGATGCGGTCAACATTTTCGAGCGCGGGATCGGCAAGAACGGCCAGCCGATTCGTCCGCCGATGCACTACTACCACATGAATCACGAAGACGCGACGGCGATCGTTGCGTATCTTCGCTCGCTGCCAAGCGGGCATTGAGCCGCGGCATGGTTGGAGGGACGCTGGCGTCCGAAACCCCGACCTAGATTGCTAGGTGTTACAAACAGGAGAAGCTAGCGGGAGGGCAGGCGGGTGCGGGGATCGCGCGCGCCTGCTGCAATGGCTCGCGGGTCTAGAATCGAGCGAGTGAATTCGGCGAGGGTGACGCCGAGCTGGCCCCATAGCCGCTGCTTGAGCGTGCGGTAGTCTTGCGAGCCGCTGAACACGTCGCGAATCACGTCGCGAAACGCGGGAGAATAATTCAAGAGCTGCACCATGCGAGTGGTAATGGCGCCGCCCAGAATATTTCCGCGAAAAAGCCTCCGCGCGATGTTGGCGGCGAATTCCAAGTCGGCCGAAAATGCCGCGCGCAATCGCTCCGGGTATGCTTCCGGCTGACCTTCGATGAGCGCCTGGGCCAGCAGATCTCCCGAACGCAAAGCGTAGAAAAGCCCCTCTCCGGTGACGGGATCAACACAAGCGGCGGCGTCGCCAGCCATGGCCCAGTTGCGTCCCGCGATGCGGCGAGCGCGGATGGTCTGCGCCTGCGGCGAAGGCAGTACGTGGCTGTAAAACCGCGCGCCGTCCATGGGAATATTTTCCTCGCGTACGAATTCATCGAGCCGCTGGCGCAAACCCTGGCTGGAGCTTTGGCCCATCTTCGCGCAGATTCCAACCGAGAGATGGTCGGCGCGAGGGAACGACCACAGATAGCCCTCGAATTCTTTCAAGAATTTCACCTTAATCATGTCTTCTTCGGTGGGCACGAAATAGCCGAGCGTCATTTCGAGATCGTCGGCGCCCAGCGGGGTGGTCTCCGGTAGCAATTGATTTCGCGCGCCCGCCGCCAGGACAACGAAATCCGCTTCGCGCTCTTGGCCGCCTACCGCAAGGCGCGCGCGGTCTCCGCTGGTGCAAACGCCAGTGACACGCGAACGCACGGCGGCGCAACCTGCCTCGACGGCACGATCGAGGAGCAGGCCATTGAGCACTTTTCGCGCGTAGATCACGATCGGATGATTCATCTCAAAGCGGGCGCGATGTCCATGGCTGGAAATCAGTTCCGCGGTGCGAACGATTTTTTTTGGATGGGGCGAATCGAGAAGGAAGGGATAGGCTTCGATGGCTTTGTGAGTCAGACCGCCGCCGCACGGTTTTTCCCAGGCGAGCCGCTCGTCGAAAATCGTTACGCGGTAGCCCGATCTTGCCAGCCGCTCGCCGCACAGGGACCCTGCCGGTCCGCCGCCCACAATGGCGATGTCTTTCATAAGTCTCTCAAGACAAAGGGAAGAGTGCAGCAACGAACCACGCGCAAAGTATAGCACCAAAGAGCGCTGCGGCTGCCGCAGAGCCGGTGCGTCTGCGCATCGAGTCCGTGCCCATTCTTTGCAGAATCGAAAACAGCAGCAGCGGAATCACCAGCAGCGGGATCAACACTTGTCCACTGGCCAGCTTGTAGACTGCGAATGTGCACGCCAGCCAGAGCTCGAATCGCAGCAGCAGAAACATTCCGAATCGAATGGCACGCTTCGCTCCGTGTTCGGAGGGGCCGAGCACTACTTCCTCGGCATAACAGAAAATCCATAATAGCGGAACGAGCGCTGCAAATCGCAACCAGCGCGGCGCGTTCATCCAGAGATCGGCAAGTTGCCAATTGAGCCACGCGCCCACGGCCAGAAATGCGGCAAACGCAAGCAGCGCAGAAATGGAGAAGCGCGCGCCCCCGGCGAACGAAAGCGATGCCTTAGTGTAGCGAGAATTGAGCGCGAGCAGCAGCAAACCGGCGACCACCAGCAGTGAGGCGAAATAATCTCCGGTGTAGAGGTGCAGGAATTTAAGTGGTGTGAAGAGCAGGAGCAGCAGCACGGTGACCATCGCGATTACCGCGCCTTCGAAGGCTAGCAGCGCGTAATCGGGATGAGCTTCCGGAGTTTCGCAGCGCGGCGGGCCCGTAAATTTTCCGGCGATGGCCGCGGCGAGCGGGAAGAGCATGAGCAGGCCGATCAGTCCGAGCAGCGAGCCGTAGCGTCCGACCCACTCGAAGGCCAGCAGCGCGCGGCCTCGCAGGGTCAAATTATTTGCTGCGGCGTTTTCCTGATTCCAGCCGACGCGCGAATTCCATGCGAACACGCCGATATCATTGTGCGCGGCGGCTTCGAAGGAATTTTCGATCCAGTCCCTGGCGTCGGCTTCGACCTGGGGGCGGAAAAGAAGTCCGGTATGAGTTCCGTTGCGGATGGTTTCCATCAGAAAGGCGCGCGCCTGCAGGAAATCGTCGGCATCGGTGCGATTGCCTTCGGCTGCTTTTTCGAGTTCCGAGGCTTGCCGGCGCAGGGGTGCGGGGTCGAGGCTGCCGCTTACGATCAGGAGGTTGACAGGAATTCGCTCCGGCAGAATCATCGGCGCGGGAGAAATAGCAACGGTCGCAGCCACCGGATCGCGATCGGCCGCGCGGATGGCGATAGCGCCGCCCATGGAGTGGCCGACCACGGCGGCTTTGGCGGGCTGGATTGCGCCGCTGCGGACCAGCGAATCGAGTGTGGCGTCAGCGCAGCGCTCGGCTCGCGCAAAAGAGAATGGGTCGGTGTTGTCGCCGTGTCCAGGCAAGTCCATGACGTAGACGCGCCAGCCGCCATCAAACGCCAGATCGTCTGCCAGGGTTTGCATCACGCGGCGGCTGCTGGCCAGGCCGTGAATCACCACTACCGAGCCCTCGGGCTTGTCGGTGTCCGGCTCGACCACCGTCACGGGTGTGGTGCATCCGTCGGCTTGCACCACGATGGTGTGGCGAGTCATCGCGGCATCGTGCATCGCCCAGGCGCTGAAGCCGAGGAGAGCGGCGCCGACAATCGCGAGGATCCAATGCCAGCGCTTCATATTTTGGCGTCCCTTTGTATGTTCGTTGGTGCGCTCCGGCGCGTTCCCGCCGCGCGTGATAGAATTTCATTTGCGCTGCCCGGCGCGCGATCGCACGGTCGCCCGTCGGGTGCCGAGATGCAAGGAGCGGGGAATTGGGTCTCGTAGTCTCTCAGAGCGATTTGATTCTCCAACGCCGGGACTGGAAACGCAACGCCCAACGCGTCGTTTTCGTGGCGGGGTGTTTCGATCTACTTCACCCCGGCCATATTCGACTGCTGGAGCAGGCTCGCTCGCGCGGCCAAATTTTGGTGGTGGGAGTGGAGAGCGATGCCTCCGTGCGAGCGCGAAAAGGCTCGGGTAGGCCCGTCGCACCCGCGGCCGAGCGGGCCGAAATTCTCGCTGCGCTGGACGCCGTGAATGCCGCGGTGATATGGGAAGGCTCTGGGCTGACCGCTTTGGTGATTGCTCTCGCGCCGGACCTGATCGTGGCTGGCGCGGATCCCACCGAACCTGTGCTTGACCAACTGAAGGCTTCCGGCATCGAAATTGTACGCATTCCTCTTGAACCCGGCTATTCCACGGGACTCCTACTCGACCGCATCGCCCAATCCGGAGCATGATTCTTCCTCTGGTCAGCGAGCTGCTGGCTCGCGTCGCGCGCCGCCCCGCCATCGAAGAGACTCTCGATACGTTGCGGCGCTCCGGCGGAGACGTGCGCCTGGCCGGGCTTACGGATTCCGCGAAGGCGCTGGTCATCCCGCTCGCATTCGCCGAACTGAGCCGCCCGACGGTAATTCTGGTGGACTCGAATCAACGTGCGGAGGCGCTGCTGGAGCCGCTGCGCTATTTCTACCGCGCGATCACGGGCAAGACCGGCCGGCGGGTGGCCTATCTCCCGGCGCACGATGTGTTGCCGTACGACAACCGCTCGCCCCACGCCGAAATCTCGGAAGCTCGTGCGGTCTCGTTGTGGCGCTTTGCGACCGGCGATGCCGATCTGTTGCTGGCGACCGTGCAAGGGGCGCTTTGGCGGATGCGCGAGCCGGATTTCTACCGCCATCTTTCACGAACGATTGTGCGTGACGAATCGATCCCGCACCAAGAGTTGCTCGCTTTTCTGCTGGCAGCGGGGTACGACCGGCAGGTCAACTGCGAAATGCCCGGCCAGTTTGCAGTGCGCGGGGGAATCATCGACGTTTTTTCGCCTGAAACGTCGCAGCCGGTGCGCATTGAGTTGCTGGGTGATTCGATCGAATCGATCCGCGCTTTCGACGCCAACACCCAGCGCTCCACCAG
>JBAVQT010000514.1:0-1548 GCA_049694295.1 Candidatus Acidiferrales bacterium | reverse complement strand
GCGCTGCGCGTAAATCATGTGGCCGTAGTTCGTGCCCGTTTCCACCAGCGTATCCAGATTGAATTTGCGGCCGTATTCCCGAATCACCATCTGCTTCACCAGATGCGGCACCTTCGGCTTGGAAGTTCCCCATAGGCGCCACCACGCATAGTCAATGGGCGCGGAAACGTTCTTGTACCAGTGAAAAATCGTGCTGTCGCGAAACGCGGTTCTCAGCGCCGAAGCCATACGCCTGTCCAAGTCTCCGAATGAGAAACACGACATGATAAGAAGCGCGGCGCGGCTTGGATAGCGAAATGTTTTCGCGTGTAGTTCGCCACCATCCGCCCAGGATGTCCGTCGCGATTGAAATCCGCGAATGTCCAGCTCGCGCCGGCCTTAGCGCTGCGAGTTGCTATTGCCGCGAACGAGCAATCGTTTACAATGCGATGGCGCGGCCGGCTTCGAGCCGTCGAGTTCAAGCCGGTCTATTTGTTTTCGTTTCGTGCCTCTACCTGGGAGAGAGCCAATGCGAAATCTGCTTCGATGTCTGGTGGCATGCGCTGCGATGTTGACTCTCGCGGCGACGGGGGCGCCGCCCGCCTCCGCCGCCAAAGAAAAGCGCGGCATAGAGGCTCACTCGTCCGCGAATCCCGCGCGCCCAGCTCCGCCGCCCGACCTTTCGTCGCCATTCCCGCAGCCCGGAATTTTTCTCGGCACTGCCTGGTATCCCGAGCAGTGGCCCGAATCGCGCTGGGACGCCGATCTCGCCTTAATGGAGCAGGCCCACATTCGTTTCGTTCGTGTCGGCGAATTTGCCTGGAGCACCATGGAGCCCCAGGAAGGCGAATATCATTTCGAGTGGCTCGAGCGCGCCATTCGCGCCGCCGAGCGTCACAAAATCTTCGTCGTCCTCGGCACTCCCACCGCCGCGCCGCCCGCGTGGCTCACCAAAAAATATCCTGACACTCTCCGCACCGATTCCGATGGTCGCCTCGCCGAACACGGCAACCGCCAGCAGTTTTCTTTCGCCAGTCCGCGCTATCGCGAGTTCTGCCGTAAAATCGCCACCGAAATGGCCACGCGCTTCGGCCACGATCCCGACGTCATCGGCTGGCAGATTGACAACGAATACGCCACCACCTCCTACGACGCCGAGACGCGCCGCCAGTTCCAGGCATGGCTACAGAAGAAATTCGGCACGCTTGCCAGCCTCAATCAACACTGGGCCACCGCCTACTGGAGCCAGACCTACGACGCCTGGGATGAAATTCCCATTCCCAACCCCTCCGGCAATCCCGGACTCATGCTCGAGTGGCGCCGCTTCATCAGCGATACCTGGCGCTCCTATCAAGCCAATCAGCTCGAAGCTATCCGCAAAAATTCCGATCCCCGCCAGTGGATCACCACGAATTTCATGGGGCTTTTCGATCTCTTCGATCATTACGTCGTCAGCGCCGATCTCGACATGGCTTCGTGGGACGACTACATCGGCCAGGGTCATCTCGATGCGGTCGCCAACGGCTTCGTGCACGATCTCACGCGCGGATTCAAACGCAAGAATTTCTG
>JBAVQT010000513.1:0-35487 GCA_049694295.1 Candidatus Acidiferrales bacterium | reverse complement strand
GCCATGAATCGTGGCGCGATGAGGAAATTTCCCGTTATCAGATCGCGGCGCTGGGCGGGGCCGTCGAGCACGCGCTGGCCAACGTGCCTTTCTACGCGAGTTATCCGCGCGTCGTGATCCGCACGCTCGACGATCTGCGCCGCCTGCCCGTATTGCGCCGCGAAACTCTGCGCGAACATCAGGAGGAATTCCTCTCGCGAGACACGCCCGCGCTCCGGCGAATTCGCGCGGGCACCACGGGAACGACGGGAGCAAATCTTCAAGTCGCGTACACCGAAGAACTCGCGCGCGCGAACTGGGCGCTGCTGCTGCGGCAGTGGACGTGGGCGGGTGTGGTGGCGCGCGAGCCGCGCGTGACGCTTTTTGGTGCGCGCGTGGTTCCGGCGAGCGCAATCGCTCCGCCGTTCTGGGCGCACAATTCTCCCGAGCGCCAGACCTTGATGAGTATTTTCCATCTTGGCGAGCGGACTGCTCCTGCCTATGTCGTCTTTCTGCGCGAGCACCAAGGGCAAATTCTCGAAGGCTTTCCTTCGGTGCTGGGCATCCTGGCCGATTTCGTTCTCGAGCGCGGCGAGCCTATTCCCATGCGCGCGATCTTCACCAGTGGCGAGCCGCTGCTGCCTCACCTGCGCAAAAAAATCGAGAGAGCGTTTGCGGCGCGCGCCTTCGATAGTTACGGCATGACCGAATACTGCGGAATGATTCAGGAGTGCGAAAGCGGCGGCATGCACTTAATTCCGGAGTTCGGACTGCTCGAGATTCTGGATGAGCACGACCAACCCGTTCCCGCCGGCCAGGAAGGCTATTTCGTCTGGACCGGTTTTCTCAATCGCGCCATGCCGCTGCTCCGCTACCGCATTGGCGATCGCGGGCGCGCACAAACAGGTCGCCCGTGCGCGTGCGGCCGCGCGTTTCCGCTGGTGGTGCCCACGATCACGCGGGAGAGCGACATCCTGCGATGTCCGGACGGCCGCATATTTTCGCCGCGGGCGCTTAATCAGATTTTGAAGCGCTCGAGCGGCCTGCGTTTCTGCCAGTTCGTTCACGATGGCCGCGAGCGCGTGATGGTACGCGCCGTTGCGAGCGTGCTCAACAGCGAAGGCTCGAAAGACGGCGGGTGCGAAAGCACGCCGGGCGCAGCCGGGTCCGCCGCCGAGATTTGCGCCTCTCTCCGCCAATTGCTGGGTCCGGAGCTCACCGTTTCCTGGCAACTGGCGCGCGAACCAATCGTGAGGCCCGGGGGAAAAATTCCACTGATCGTGAAGCAGGTGACGCCATGAACGAAACACGACTAATCGTCAACGCCGATGATTTGGGAATGAGCCGGGGCATCACCGACGGCATCCTGATAGCGCACAAGCACGGGTTCCTTACCAGCGCGTCGCTGATGCCCAACATGCCGGCTGCGGAATATGCCGTCGCGCGACTGTGCACCGCTCCAAAGCTGGCCGTCGGCGTGCATCTGAATATTTGCCAGGGACGGCCGCTGCTGCACCCTTGCGAAACGCGGAGCTTGGTGGGGCCCGACGGCCACTTCCATCCTGCACCGGTGATGGCGCGACGGCTGTGGCGCTGGCAGGTGTCCGCCGCGGAGATCGAAGGGGAGTTTCGCGAACAGATTCGCTGGATGAAGCATCGCGGCTTGCAACCCACGCACGCCGACTCGCACCAGCACATGCACATCTATCCCGCCGCAGCTCAACCGTTTGCTCGGGCGCTGGCGGCCGAAGGCATTGGCCGCGCACGAGCGCCCCGATGCAGCTATTGGCCGCGAACCGGATCAGTCGGCGGGGCGCACGCCGGAGGCGCGTTGCGCCGGCTGCTCGTCTATTCCTATCGCAGCGCCCTGCAAACCCTGGTGTTTCGCGATTTTGCCTCTCCCGATAGCCGCGTCGCTTTTCTGCCGCGCCATCGCGGGGATCTTCGAACACTCGGCGCACGCTGGCGCATCACGCTGCAGAATCTGCCGCCGGGCACTTTCGAATTCGCATGTCATCCGGGATTGCCCGATCCGGATTTTCACGGAACTGACGCAATTCGCGCGCAACGCGAAGAAGAGCTGCGCTGGCTGATGGATCACGAGTTGCGGAGTATCATAGCTGAATGCGGAATTCGCTTGATCACCTACAACGACATCCCGGCGCCTCGCGCGGTTGCGCGCCTGGCGGCCGCAGCGGCGGCGATGTGAAGCCCCGGCGGGCGCGTTGACGGTTCTCTTCTGGACCTGCGCCGCAGTCGTGCTCTACGTGTATTTAGGCTACCCGCTTTTGCTCCGTTTGGGGTGGCTCGGGCACAGGCGCCCCTTACCGCGGGGCAAACCCGAGCAAAATACGATGCGAGGCGCATCGGGCGAAGCGGCCCCGCTCGTGAGCATCATCGTGGCGGCGCACAACGAAGAATTCGCGATCGAGGCAAAAATCGCGAGCCTGCTTGCCGCGGACTATCCGCGCGAGCGCGTCGAGATCCTGATCGGCAGCGACGGCTCTTCCGACCGCACCGAGGACGTGGTGCGCCGGTTTGCAAATGACGGTGTTGGGCTAATCTCTTTTCCACAGCAGCAGGGGAAAAGCGCGATGCAGAACGGCTTGGTGGCCGCATCATGCGGTTCGATTCTAGTGTTCACCGACGCCGACTGCATTTCGCCGCCCGACGCACTGCCGCTGCTGCTGGAAAATCTCGGAGATCCGGGCGTGGGGCTGGTGACGGCGCGGCCTCGCTATCAGAACGCGAACGAAACGGCCATCACCGAAAACGAAAGCATCTATCTGGCCTACGAGAGCTGGCTGCGCGAGCAGGAAAGCGTGCGCGGCATTCTGGCCATAGCGTCGGGCTCGCTTTTCGCTATCCGCCGAGAGCTATGGGCGCCTCTCGAAGCCGGCCTGGGCGACGATCTTGTCTTGCCGTTGCGCGTGGCGGCTGCCGGATTTCAAAACGTTCTCGACGTGCGCGCATCCGTCGTCACGAGGCTGACGCAGAGCGACCCGCGTTCGATGCTGAGATTGAAGACTCGGATCATCAGCAAGGATTTTCGCGGCCTTTGCGCGCATGCGGCGCTGCTCAATCCGTTTCGCCACGGCGCGCTGGCCATCGCTCTCTGGTCGCACAAGATGCTGCGCTGGCTGATGCCATATTTTCTGATTACTCTTTTCGTGGCGAATTGTTTCTTGTTGGATCGGCCGATCTTTCGCGTCACCCTGGCCGCGCAAAGTGCATTTTACGCCCTCGCGCTGGTTGGTTTTCTGTTGCAGGAGTTTCCGAAGAGCCGCAGCCTGCGCGGGCTATGGTCAGTACCGCTCTCTTTTTGCATCGTCAATCTGGCGGCGCTGCTGGGCACCTTGAAGGGCGTGGCCGGCGGATCGACTGGCCAGTGGAAACCCGTCCGCAAGCATTCGCCCGCTGCCTAAGCCCTAATTCGATCTTTGTTTCAGATTGCTTTTTCCACGCGTTTCTTGAGTGCTGCCGCACGCTTCTTCCTGCCCTCCCCAATGAATCGCAAACAGATCTTGCTGAACGCCGCCACCACCTTCGCTCAGGTGATCGGCAGCGCTGCGGCTTTGTTTCTGCTGTATCGCTTCCTGATTCGTACGATCGGCGTCGAGCGGCTGGGAGTCTGGTCGCTGGTGCTGGCGACCACCTCGGTGGTGACGCTCGCAAATCAAGGTCTCTCGACCAGCATCGTGAAATTCGTCGCGAAATATGTGGCCCGCGAGGAGCCGGAGCGCGTTTCCGTGCTGGTGCAAACGGCGTTGATCTCCATCGGCGCGGCGCTCGCAATTCTTTCGCTCGGCCTCTACCCCGCCGCGAAATGGGCGCTGCAATTCATCTTGCCGGGCACGCATCTTTCCGAAGCTGTGGCGATTCTGCCATGCGCGCTGATTTCGCTATGGATCAATATTCTCGCCAGCGTGCTGCAAGCGGGGCTGGCGGGCCACGAACTGGTGACGCACCGCAACTACGTGGTTTTCGGAGGCTCGGTGCTCTATCTCTTGCTGGCATTCGCGCTGGTGCCGCGGCACGGGTTGCTCGGACTGGCCTACGCACAGGTGATCAACGCCGGCGCGGGATTCGCGGCCGGCTGGCTGCTGCTGCGGCGCCGCATTCCCGGTTTGCCGCTGATTCCGCGTCGCTTCAATCGCGTCTTGTTTCAAGAAATGCTTCACTACGGCGCTCACTTTCAGTTCATCACCGCAGGCCAATCCGTGCGCGAACCGGTGACCAAGGCGCTGCTCGCGAAATTCGGCGGGCTGGCGATGACTGGTTTTTACGACATGGCCATGCGCTGGGTAATCACGTTTCGCGAGCTGATCGTGCAAGCCAATCAGGTGCTCGTGCCCACGGTCGCGAATCTGCAGGAACGCGATCCCGCCGCTCTGCCGCGAATCTACCGAGACTCTTACCGGCTGATCTTTTTCCTGTCGGTGCCGGCATCGGCCGTGTTGGTGGCGCTCAGCCCCGTGGTATCGCACATCTGGCTGGGCCGGTACGAGCCGGTATTCGTGCATCTGGTGGCGCTGCTGGCGGCGGCTTGGCTGGTGAATATTCTCGCCAATCCCGCTTATGTAATGGACCTTGGCACGGGCCGGCTGCGTTGGGTAACCGCGGGATGCGCGACAACCGGAATTTTGAACTTGGTCCTGGGATATTTCGCGGGAAAATATTTCGGCGGGATGGCCGTGGCCATCGCGGCCGCATCCTCGCTGGCGATCGGCTACACGATCGTCCTGTTCGCCTATCACGCCGAAAATCGAATTTCATTGCGCGAACTCTGGCCGCCCGATAGCGCGCGAATTGCGGCCACCAGCGCGGCTGGCGTGGCGCTCTGCTTCCCGCTTTTCCGGGCTTTCATCGGCCACGCCGCCGTGCCCGCCTGGAGCGCCCTCGCGCTGACGGCCGGGCTGCTGGGAATTGTGGCGACGCCGATGTGGATGCATCCGATGCGCAAGCGGCTGATGCAATGGGCGTTCGCGCGAATTCCAGCGGGAGCAAAGAATGCGTAGCGCAAACGAAGGCGAAATGGTGGTGTGGGAGTCCACAGATCGCCCGGCGATCGCCGCGCGCATCGCCGTGTGCGGAGATTTTCTTCCAGCGGGACGAATCGCCGCGAACGCAACGAGCGATTGGTCCAAGGCTGCCGCGGCAATCCTTCCGCACTTTGAGGACGTGATAGCGTCATTCGTGAATCTCGAGTGCGTCCTCGGCGCGGAGGGCCTGGCGGCGCGCACGTTGAACGGGATCGGCGACATCGTCTCTGCGCCAGCGGTAGCGCTCGACTATCTCGCGGTGATTCAGGCGCGCGCCGTTGGCATCGCCAACAATCACAGCTACGATTTTGGCCCGACAGGCGCCGCCATTACGCGCACTGAGATTGAGCGCCGCGCGATGACTCCATTGGGCGCTGGGCGCAAGCTCGCCGATCCGCCGGAAATTTGCGTATGGCGCGGTCCTGCCGACATTCGGATCGGGTTCTGGGCCGCGGCGCGGGCGACGCACGATTTGGCCACGCCTGAAGCGCCGGGCGTGGAGCCGGCCACCATCGAGCGCGGCGAGCAAGCGCTGGCGGCCATGAATTTGCGCGGCGCGCGATTTCGCATTGCATTGCTGCACGCCGGATGCCTGCGCACCAATCGCCCAGAACCCGAAGATGTGCGGCTGATGGACTCGCTCGCGGAAAAAGGCTTCGACGTGGTCGCGGCTTCGCACTCGCATCGCATCAGCGGTTGGAGGAAAATCGCAGGACGCGGCCCCTCGCCGTCATACTGTTTCTACGGGCTCGGCAGCTTGGCCTCAGGCTACGTTTCATCAGCCGCGGAGGCCGAAGGATTAGTCATCGTCGCGGGTCTGACGCCGCAAGGATGGCTCGCGCAATTACAAGCGCGAGCCATCACGCTTGATGCCGGCGGATTCGGCGCCGCGGCGAGAGGCGCACTAGCCGATGCGATTCTGCGCCGAGCACAAGCGCTTTCGGCAGAAGTCTCCGATGGATCGTACGCGCGATTGTTCTACGATGACATGGCGCAGGGCATGATGGCCCTGCACCTGCGCGACGCGCGGACCGCGTTTCGGCAGGCCGGCATTCGCGGCCTAGTCCGCAAAGCCGGCCGCGTGCGGATGCGTCACGTCCGCCGATTGGTTCACAAGGTGATGGGATGACCACAGCGATCGACCAGATACTAAGCCAGGGATCGCCGAACCGCTCCGAGTGGATCGCAGCATTCGTCGCGTTTGCGACGGCGTCACTGTTGCTGCCTGTCGTCATTCGGCTCTGCGCGCGCTGGAAACATTTTGACCCGGCGGGACCTCTGAAAATACATGCGAGAAACACGCCACGGCTTGGCGGCGTGGCTATGGCACCGGCGCTGGCATTGGGCATCGCGCTGGGCGCGGCGTGGGGGGGCATTTCACCCTCACAGTCGTGGATGCCCACATGGTGGCCATTCTTCGCGGCATTTTTTGTAGTGTGGGCCGCAGGAGTGGCCGATGATGTTCGGCGACTCTCACCGCTGGTGCGTTTCGCGGCACAAGTCGGAGCCGCGGCGATGCTTTGGCACGGGGGATGGCGCATTCCGTTCACCGGGGATTCCGCGCTGGGTCTCGCGGCGCTGTGTTTGTTCGTGGTGGGATTTGCCAACGCGTTCAATTTTCTCGATGGCGCCGATGGGCTGGCCGCGGGTGTGGCCGGCATTGCCGGCGCCGGTTATTTGGTTGCGCTTCACGGCGCCATCACGCTTCCGATCGCGGCCGTCTCGGCGGCGTTGACGGCGGCGTGTGCGGCATTTCTGCTGTGGAATTTTCCGCCGGCGAAAATCTTTTTGGGCGATAGCGGGAGCACGGTTCTGGGCTTCACCGTCGCGTTTCTAAGCCTCGACTTTTGGCGCGCGACAGAGCTTGCGGCAGGCACCTCGGTTCATTCGATATTCGCGGCCCAATCGCGCGCAGTGGAATTGCTTCTCTTCCCTTTCTGCATCGCGCTGCTGCCGCTGACGGATGCGACGCTGGCGATCCTGCGGCGCCTGTTGCGGGGCGGCTCGCCCTTTCGCGGCGATCGCAGCCATTTCTACGATCTGCTTCTGGACCGCGGCTGGAGCCAGCGTAACGTCGCGCTACTCTGCTATGGAATCGCGGCTGGACTAGCTCTCGTGGCATGGACTGGATTGCGGTTCGGAACGGATGTTTCGCTCGCTGGATTTGGGGCGAGCGCGTGCTCGCTGGGCGCATGGATGATTCACCTGGGCGCGCTGCGAGCGCAGGAAGGGTTGGAAACGAAGCCCGGCGAGCGCATCGCTTCGCGCGGCCCCGCGGAACAAAGGCGCTCGGTCGAAGGACTTTGAATCTTTAAGTAGGCGTCGAGAGAATCGTGCGCGTGCCGCGCCGGTTGCGTTCGGCGGGCGTGGATTGCTTCTGCAGATTACCGAGCTGCACCAATAGCTTACGCAGTTTGGCGCGCTCTTCCAGGTCCATGTCCACTACTTCAAACGCGCGCGCCTGTGTATTTGCATCGCGCACGATGGTCTGAGCCTTCACCGACTTTTGCGCGGTGTTCATGCGCAGCCCGATGATCGTGCCGGGGTGCAAGCTCTGCTCGCAGACTGCCACGCCTCCGCCCAGCGTCATTTCCGGAATCTCCAGGCGGCAATTTTCTTTCAGGTTCGTGGTGGTAGCAACCACCGGATGCTCGAGCCGCATGCGCGCGTAACGACGCTGGCGGATGGCCGAAGATTTCGGGTCGGCATCGAGCGGCTCGATGACCAGATCGGCGATGCTCAGGCCGCTTCGCGGCATGAAACTTTTCACCCAATCCGGATCGATCTTCTCCATGGCTTGCGCGGCGACCAGGCGCAATTCGCCGGGGCTGGCCCAGCCGAATACTTTGCGCGCTTCGGCAACCTTGCGTAGCACGGCTTCGGCGCCGCCGGTGCGCAGCCGGCCTAGAGCCTCGATGGCTTTGAGCCGCAAATAGTCGGTAGCGTCCTTGGGAATATCGCCTTCGGCCAGGCGCACCAGGCGCATGTCCGCGCCCGTTTCGCCGCTCAGTCCGATTTCATCCACGGCCAGCGGACGAATCAGCGCGTCCATGTGGTCGAAAAGCTCGAGCAACAGCCGGCCGCGCTCGGGCGCGCCGCTGGCGGCAATTTGCCGCACCACGCGATCATGCGAGGTGCGTCTCCATTCCTTCATGCGCACCGGCAACGTCTGTTCGAGGCCTTCCAGATCCATGCGCGCCAGCAATCCGATGGCGTCAATCGCTTCGTTGGCGCTGCCATTGCGCAGTTGTTTGCGCAGCAGTTCCAAGCCGTCCGCGCCGAGTACCTGCATCATGGAAACCAACAGCTCGCACTCCTCGCGGAAACCGGTGCGGCTGAATCGCAGCGCGATCTGCTGGGTGGCGGGCCCGGGAATGCGGCGAAGCAGATCGGCTAGACCGCTGGGCACGGAGCCGCTGCGCAACGATTCGTCAATAAATTCGGGGAGGCGATTTTCCACGGAAAGCCGCGGACGCAGGCTCTTGCCGACGCCGGGCCGTTCGGATTCCACGTAGTCCACCAGCTCCATCGCGCGTTGAAGAGCGGGAAACACGCGTTTCTTCGTGGCTTCCTGCGTCAGGCGGACAAAGGCCGCGCCGACCAGGCTCTGCAATTCGGAGTCGCGCTCTTCGGCGAGCTGCACACCCGTCTGCCGGATCGTGGCAATCAGCAAGCGATCGCTGCACTTCGCAAAGAGTCCCGCGATTTCGGAAATTCCCAGCGCAGCCTGGCGGCGGGATTCCGCCGATTTGGAGGTGACGCAGCTGGCGTAGTTCCCCAGGATATTCTCGGCCAGCGCGGATTGTCCGCTGGTCAGCAATTGCTCGACGTATTCGCGCAACTTCTGCGGCGGAACGCACCATGCATCGGGCGACTCGAGCACCGCTTTCTTTTTTTCGTCGGTAACTTGCGCCCAAAATTGTTGCGCCAGCAGATCCACATGTGATTCCACGTGAATGCCCGCGCGCGTCATCTTTTCTTCGTACACGCCCAGCACTTTTCGCAGACCGTCGAGCTCCTGGCTCATGTCATCGAGCATGGTGCGGACGGTGTTCACTTGCACGTCGCCGCGCTCGTAACTTTCCAGCGCGTAGCGGATGGCGATGTGCTCAGCCAGCTTCAATAGCGTGGGCTGGTCGGCGGATTCGCTGGGGGCCTGAGCCGCAAGAGCGGAGAGAGCCTGGCTGACGGTGAAGCGCGCGCGACGCGGCAAAGTGGAAAGCCGCGACTGAAATGCGTTTGGATCAAGCTTTTCTTTCGAGTTGTCGCCGGTGCGCGCAATCTGTGCAAGCATCTGCAAAATACCCTGCAGTTCGTCCTGATGCAGGGTCATCAGCCCGGTTTCAACAGCCATAGCACCGGTGCCGCCGCTGCGCGCCGATCGGCTGGCGCGAATGCCGGTAGTCGCATTGGTCCAGCGTCCCGCAGAGCCGGTGTCGTCACCACCGCTCGGAGTTCTCCAATTGCGGACTCCCGTGCCGCCCGGTCCCTGTCCTCCCGGTCCACCTGGACCGCCTCCGGAGTTTCCACCGCGGCCCTGCTGGCCGGGCCCGCCGAAGCCTTGTCCTGGTCCTGAATCCCTCCCACCGCTGCCAGAGGCGCCGCGAAAACCGCCGGGAGCGCCAGAGCCACTGCCAACTGCGCCGCCGGCCCCGCCCGCGCCTTCTCCAGACACCGATGAAAACTCACCGCTCGCACCAACTCCACCCGAGTCGGGAGCGTTTCCGCCAGACCGGCGCGAGCCAGATTGACCTCCGCCCTGGCCCGAATCCTTGTTGAGCCAGAAACCTCCAGCGTTGGGATCCAGAGGCGTGCCGCCGCCGCTGCCGCCGACGATGTTCCAAGTACCCGATGAGCCATTCCCCGGAGCGCCACCTGCTTCGCCGCCCTGAGGGCTTGAGCCAGAACCTGGCGCACCGCCGGAGCCAACTTCGACGCCCGCATGGTTGAGGAGGACTGATCCGCCGTCGGGACCATAGTAGCCTCCGCCAGAACCGCCCGACCCAGATCCGGCACCGGGTTCGACTGAACTAGTGCCGCCGTTTCCTCCGGAGCCACCGCCTGCGGTATAGCTGCCGAAGCCTGATCCCGTTCCCGAATCACCGCCGGAACCGTTGCCGAAGCCGCCGCCCGTGCCGGAACCATTTCCGGAGCCTGTCCCCGAGCCGCCACCGGAGCCGTTGCCGAAGCCACCGCCCGAGCCGGAGCCGTTGCCGAAGCCACCGCCCGAGCCGGAGCCGTCTCCGGAGCCCGTCCCTGAGCCGCCGCCGGAACCTTTTCCGGATCCTAAACCCGAGCCAATAGGCCCTTTGGTACCCTCCGCTGCGACGATCAGCTGCAGCAGCTTTTCAGGATCGCTGAAAAGCTCATCGGCCTGCGCGGAGCCCATGCCGAGAGTTCTCGCGGTGAGCTGCGCAGCCAAGGTGGATTTTGCCACGGCCGAATCCGCCGGAACGTAGCAGACTTCATTGACGTGGATGGATTTGTCGCCCTGCAACGCAGCCTTGAGCTGCTCTGCCAAGGCCGCTGGTTTGGCACCCGTGCCCGTGGGGAAGCCGCGCACAAAACGCGCCAGGCTGGCCTGGGTAACCTTCGGCGAAAAGTGAATGCTCGCGATGCCCGAAGAAGAGAGCATGCGCGCGAAGCTCTTTTCGGCAGCGGCGGATTCGAGCGCAATGCCGTCGAGCAGGAGTTGCTCGCCGGAAACGGCCAGCAACAGGCCGGCGTCGTTGGCATGATCCGGGCCGAGAGCGGTGCGCAGCTCGATCCAGGCGGTTTCGTATTGCCTGGCGGTACGCGGGTGCCCGAAATCGTACATGCGGGCGAACTTGAGCAGGATGTTGAGACTGCGCACGAAGGCGCGAGCGGACGCTGTACGAGTGTTAGATTGGTCCATAAAACAGTAAGGGGCACACGCCCCGCCTCAGCCCCTAACTATGCTGATTTTGAAGGGATTGGGCAATGGTACGTGTTTCCTGTTCGGTACTAACCGATAGTGCCAGTCCGAAAGTGGGGGCGGTGGGTGGTACTTCGATTGGCAGTCAAATTGGGCGATTTGGGCGGGTCGACAGTCAGGCGCGATGTTGTCTTAGCCAAGGTTCCAGCTCGTTGACATCGCCCAGGATTGCCAGGGCCCCAAGCTCTTTAAGACGGGGACCACGCTGGCGACGTTCGACGCTGCGAGGCGGCAGAATGCCGATGAAGGGGACTCCGGCGGCACGAGCGGCTGCCGCGTCATCCACATTGTCTCCGAGATAGAGAACCGTGGATGGATCGCGGCCATCGAGGATTTTTAGCAGGCCTTCGGGCGAGGGCTTTGGTTCGCGCACGTCTTCGACGGTCACGATCTGGCGGAAGAAAGGGCGGACGACAAAGCGGTCAAAGGTGTGATCGAGCTCTTCGTAGATGCGCCCGGTGAAGATGGCGAGTTCGGCGCGCTTGGCGAGACGGCGCAGCGATGCCTTGGGCAGCAGCCATTCCTCCAAAGCCACATTGCCATCGCGTTTCTTTCCCCAATACAATTCGAGGAACTTCGTTTTGACCACTTCGTAGGATTGCTTCCCGCCCAGCGACTTTACCCAGGCGTGGGAAAGCTTCCAATCGTCATTGAAGCCGGGACGATTCTTCCATTCGTGGAGCTGGGCCAGCGTGACGCGCTGCCCGGTAAAGTGACGGACGATCTGGAGAACTGTGCGCAGGTAAGAATTGCGCGTGCCGACCAGAACGCCGTCCACATCGAAAATGATGATCGCAGGCCATAACTTCGCCGAATTTGTTTTTCTTGCGCTCACGATTTTTCAGGATCGGCGAAAGCTTAGGGCTGAGGCTCACCGGTTTCGGAGGAGTCCGCGGAAGGATCGGAGGGACGATCGCCCGAAATGTCGGCGGTTTCATCGTTCTCCAGCGAATCGGAAGACCAAGCTTCGCCGGGAGCCGCGGGCGGGACTTTTTCAAGCAACTCGTCGCGCAGATTGCGAGGGGCCTCTTCGTCAGCGGCCGATGCTGCGGCTTGGGATGGTTCGGACTGCGGAGCGAAGTGGCCCGCCGCGGTCGCAGCAGCAGCGCTCGCCGCGGCGGGCGCGTCCACGGCGGCCGAAGCCTTCAGGGTTTCCAGCCGAACGTCGAGCGCGTCTGCGAGCAGATCTAAAATAATTTTCGCGCCGCTGCCGTCCGGGTCTTTTGCGGGATTGTAAGCGGTGATCTCAATGGCGGCGAGGTGTTTGTTGCGAACGAAAACTTCCAGCGCCTCGCGGACTTCGTCAAGGCTCAGTCCTCCGGAACCCGGATAGTTGGTGGCCGGAAAATCGGCGATCACGTCCACATCGAAATGCAGCACGAATTCCGTGCCGCTGCCATGGATGCGTTCGATCGCTTCGCTGGCCGCCACCGCGGCGCCGCGGCGCTGAATGTCAGCCGCCAAGTAGCGGCGAACCGGCGACCGAAGCAGCGTTTCCTCTTCGGGCGGATCGAGGCGGGCCACTCCGAAAAGCGCGAGATCGGGCTCGCGGACCAGTGGCGGCTCTCCCCAGAAGCGAACCATCTCGGCGGCGCCGCGCCCGGCCAGATGTGAGACGACCATGCCGTCCACGCAGCCGGAAGGCGAGGTGGCGGGCGTATTGAGATCGGCGTCGCGATCGAAATAGATCATGCCCACGTGGCGATAATAGCGGCGCAGGCCAGCCGCGGTGGCCATGGCGATCGAACAATCGCCGGAGAGCACCAGCGGAAGCGCGCCGGATTTCACGGCAGCTTCCACACGCGGCTTGAGCGCCTCGAGAGATTTCAGTATGCGAGGAAGATTGCGGGCGCGCGGACTGTCATTGTCGGGCTGAAAAAGTTGCGGAGCATCGTCGCCGAAATCGGAGACCTGGTAGCCGATATCGGTGAGGCGCGCGGTGAGGCCGGCGGCGCGCAGAGCGGCAGGAGCGCCTTCGTGGCCGAGCGACATAGCGGCCGCGCTGGTGGGCGCGCCCAGCACGGCGATCTTATCTGGTTGGCGGACGATTTTGACCGCCACTCATCGGCTCCTTTGGGCTGGGCCAGCGCCCAACGAAATCATCGCGCACTCTGCCGAGCCAGCTCGGCAGGCAACGTAAAGCGCACATCTTCGCGAATCAGATCCAGATCGCGCTGATTCGTAAATCCCAGGCTGGAAAGCCGCTGGCTGACCTGCTCGACGAGAACTTCGGGAGCGGAAGCGCCGGCGGTGAGTCCGAGCGATGCGACGCCTTCGAGCGAAGCGGCGTCAATGTCATTGGCGTCTTCGATTAAATGCGCGGCGACGCCGGCCCGCTTGGCGACTTCCACCAGGCGGTTGGAATTTGAGCTATTGGCCGAGCCGACCACAAAAATCACCTCGACTTCGCGGGTCAGAGCCTCGACGGCTTCCTGGCGATTCTGCGTGGCATAGCAGATGTCATCGGACGCCGGTCCTTTAATTTCCGGAAAACGCTGGCGGAGGCGGGCGACGATTTCTTGGGTATCGTAAAGCGAAAGAGTGGTTTGAGTGAGGAACGCGAGCCGGCTGGGATCGGCAACTTCCAGCTTGTCCACTTCCTCGATGCTGCCGACGACCACGGTCTGATCGGGCGCTTCGCCGGACGTGCCGACGATTTCCTGGTGATCGCGATGGCCGATGAGAATCAGCGTGCGGCCTTCGCGCGCAAATTTCAGAGCCTCCAGATGCACTTTGGTGACCAGCGGACAAGTGGCGTCAATAACGCGCAGCTTGCGGTCCTGGGCTTCGACGCGAACGCGGGGCGGCACGCCGTGCGCGCTGAAAACGAGGACCGCGCCTTCGGGAACTTCCGCGATGGATTCAACGAAGATTGCGCCGCGTCCGCGAAGCTGGTCCACGACGTACCGATTGTGAACGATCTCGTGATGCACGTAAACCGGCTGGCCGTAAGCCTCGAGCGCGAGGTCGACGATATCAACGGCGCGAACCACGCCGGCACAGAAGCCGCGCGGGCGGACGCGAACCAGAGTCTTCGCTCCGGCAGCCGTGCTGGTGGTGCCCTGAATCTGTGTAAGCGTCAAGTGAGTCTCCGCAAAGAGGATATTTTACACGAAGGAGCGGGTTTCGTGCCACCGAGTTCGCGGCATGGTGATTCGGGTGTGGTGCGGCTCGTGTCGCGGCGATCGCGCGCGATTTCAGTACGATCTGTTGGTCAGCGGCTGGGGATTGGCGGTGGTCTTACGCGGACGCGGGCTCCGGGGGTAGAAGCGAGACTTAGAATTTCAAAGGGGCGGCAGTGATGAGCTGCCACCCCTTCTCGAATGAGGCGGGAGGCTTACCGCTGAACTATCTCCGCGGATGGTCTCCGTTCTGGTTCTCGTGTTCGTGCGACTGCTTGTTGTGGTTGGGATGATTGTTGTGCGTAGCGCTCACGTTGCTCGGATGAGCTTCGCCGCCATTGGCGTCGTGCGCGCCTTCGGCGTTCGGCGAATTGCCGTGAGCCGGCGGATGGAACGATCCCGATGAGCCTCTCGCTCCTTCGACGCCGGGGCCGCTGAACTGGCCGGGCCGCGAAGTTGCTGCGACGGCCGGATGGCCGTGATTTTCCGACGCGAGAAAAGCGTGGTTGGTGCTGGCGGAGTGCTCGTGCTGCACCTGCTCGTCGGTGGCCGCGATGTGATGATCGCGCGCCGCAGCGTCTTCAGCGGCCGTGGGCCGCGCATCGATGCCGCCCGTGCCGCCATTGAAGCTGGTGCGGTTCACCGTGGTGTTGTTCACGATCACGGTCCGATTGACGTAAGTGTTGTGAATCACCGTGGTGTCAACATGAGTGATCGCGGTGTTGTATGCGAACACGCCGTGGCGCCACTCGCCGCCCACGAAACCAACGCCGCCGTACCCGAAGCCGTAATTAATTCCGCCGTAGAATCCGACGTGCGGGCCCCAGTATCCGCCGTGCCAGAAATAACCGCCGCCGCCCCAACCCCAATAACCGGGCGTCCAAAGATAGCCGGCCCTCGGCGCCATTACCCAAGTGCCGGGAACCCAATAGTAACCGGCCGGACCGTAAGCCCAGTAGCCGGGCGCCCAAAGGTAGCCCGGCGTGGGGCAAATCGGTTGAGCGTAGACAGGCAGAGCGGGCGGTCCGATGTGGACGGCCACGCCGATCGAGACCTGCGCGTGAGACGCGGACGGCAGCGCGAGCAGCACGAGCGCGAAAGCCAAGAAGTAAATGAAGTGGAAATTTCTCGTGCGTAGCATTCGATGCATAGGGCGATCCCTCCCCGGGATTCGTCTGTAATTATCCAACGCTGTGTTAAACACAGCGAGAGGGAGGAAGTTGCAGGTTGTTTCGGCGGAAACTGTCCGAATGGACAGGTCCCGCAGGAGGGCGATTCGCCGGCGGGGGCTCGCGACTTTTCGGCGACAGCAGCCGAACGCGGCGGACCCGAGCCGCATTAGGCGATCCGAAAAATCCTTTCCGGCTCGGGCGGGTTGGAACCCGGGAAACCGCTTGAATTTAGCGTATCGAAATAGCCGCAATTGCCGATGATATGGTACAGGGACATCGACAGCGGCTGCCATGGCGGGCGTCGATGCCTGCATCGGCGAAAAATCAATCGAATGAGGCGGGGGTGGGCGCGGCACCGGGAGCCGCGCAACAGCATCTGAATATTGATCGACGGGAGACGCATCACGAAAGGGAGCGCCAACAGCAATGATCCTAAAAGGGCGAGCGGCGATTGTGACGGGCGGCGGGCGCGGCATCGGGCGCGCGATTGCGGAAAAACTGGCAGCGGAGGGCGCGGCGGTGCTAGTGACGGCGCGGAGCGAGAGCGAAGTCGCGCTGGTGGCGGAGGAAATTCAAAAGGCGGGCGGGCGCGCCGTGGCGGTGGCCGCGGACGTCTCGCGCGAGGTGGATTGCGAACGCATCGTACGGAACGCGCACGAATCGTTTGGCGCGATCCACATCCTGGTGAATAACGCGGGGACGTACGGCCCGGTGAAGCCGGCCGAGGAAATCTCGACTTCCGAGTGGGACGAAGTAATCTGTGTGAATTTGCGCGCGCCGTTTTTGATGGCGCGGCTAGTGCTGCCGGGAATGTACGAGCGAAAGGCCGGCGTAATTCTGAACATTACGAGCATTGCAGGCAAAGCGGCGTTTCAATTGGGCAGCCCATACGCCGCGTCAAAGGCCGGTCTGGCCGGACTGACGCGCACGCTGGCGGCCGAAGGAGCGCGGAAAGGCGTACGCGTGAACGCGCTGAGTCCCGGGCCGGTGCCGGAAACGGAAATGTCAAAGGAGTTGGGGCGCGGACTGGCGGAATATTTTCACGCGGACAACGAAACGCTTTTCAAAGCGATGGTGCAGGGAATCTTGCAGGGAAGACCGCAGACGGCCGTCGAGATTGCCGCCGCGGCTTTGTTCCTGGTGTCCGACGCATCCAGCGCGATTACTGGCCAGACTCTGAATGTTGATGGCGGAATGGCTTTCTATTGAGTTCTTCGTAGCCGCGACGCGCCGAAGCCGCCAGGACGCGAGCGCCAGCTTCCGTGAGATCCAGGCCGCGTTGGCCGATTGCCCCCACCAAATAAAAAATCGCGCCGAGAACGAACAGGACGGCGAAGCCCGCGGCAAACAGCAATTCGGCTGCCAGAAGTTCGCGCACGAAATACATCTGCATGATCACGATTGCCGCGATGGCGGTCCACATTCCCTTGCTAAGGTTGGTCTTTTTGGCCATGGCCCCAAGTTGCAATTTCAATTGTTCCAATTTCGTTTTCATGTGCCTCACCTATGCTTCACTGGATTAGATGCAACGGCAGTACCAAGCTGCCCACACGTAAGTGACTGAAAACAGAGGACACAAGAAAAATAGGAGGGAAAGTTCGACCCGAAAAGAGAAAACGGGTTCCTCGCAGCGGGCAGAAGATTGGTACCCGTGCGGAATGGGAAAAGGCGAAATCAGGCGACAGAAAATGTCTACATGTTTTTGCGGCAAACACGTTCTTCGCGAAAGGCGAAGGAAAAGCAGCGGCGAAACTGCAGGCGTTTCACAAATCAAATTCTCACGTGAAATTGCAGTGTGGACCGCGAATTAGAATCGAACGGCGAGGTAGCGCTGAAGATTGCTTGATGTCGCGGGACGTTACCGGAAATTTCTTAAGGACGTTCAGCGGCCTTCGAACGGATATCGATCCTGCGCCAGCACGGCGTCGGCGATGCGGCGGCGCAGCACGATGGTATCGAGCGGAGCGTGTTTGGCGAAACGCCGCAACACGGCCAACTGCGTGATCAGCGCATCGCCCTCCACAGTGGCCGCCAGCGCGGTGCGGGCTTCCTTTTCGACGCGATCCATGGCGTCGTAAATAAAACAGCGCGCCGCATCGGACATCACTGCGGATGCTTCTTCGCCGCGCGAAGCGGCCGATTTCTGGGCGCGGCGCAGCGACGATTCCATCGCATAGACGTCCATCACGATATTTGAAAGCGCCGCCACGATTTCCTCTTGGTCAGCCAGCTGATCTCGGAATTTCTGTACGGCGCCTCCGGCAGCCAGCAGAAAAATCTTTTTCGCCTGCGCCAGGGAGCGTTCTTCTTCGGCGAAAGGGCCCGTGGGCGCGTCTTCAAACGACGGGCCGGCGAGCACTTCTTCTCCGAGTTTCTTCGCCGCCGGAATCAGCGGCAGTACGCCGGCCATGGCTCGGCGCAGCAGCATCTGGATGATCAGCATGCGATTGATTTCGTTGGTGCCCTCAAAGATGCGATTGACGCGGGCATCGCGATAGGCGCGCGCGACGGGATAATCCTCATGGAAGCCGTAGCCGCCGAAAATTTGCACCGCTTCGTCCACGCAAAAATCCACGGTTTCGCTGCCCACCACTTTACTGATCGAGCTTTCGATGGCGTATTCCTCGAGCACCGCCATGGCCTGCTGCGTCTTGTCCTTGCCGGGCGTGGGCGCGGAGACGGCGGCTTCAATCATTCCCGCCGAACGGTAAATCATGGATTCGACGGCGAAGATACGCACGGCCATTTCGCCGAGCTTGGATTTAATCAGCCCAAATTCAGCGAGCTGCTTGCCAAAGGCGGTGCGCTCCTTGGCGTATTTTGACGCGGCAATCAGCGCCTGCTTCGACCCGCCGAGGCAGTAAGCGCCGAGGGAGAAGCGGCCGGCGTTGAGAGTATTGAAAGCCACGATGTGGCCGCGGCCGATTTCGTGGAGCAGGTTTTCCTTGGGCACGGGCGCGTTTTCGAAAAAGAGCGGCACGGTGGAGCTGCCGCGAATGCCCATCTTTTTTTCTTCGGCGCCGGCGGAGAAGCCGGGCGTGCCGCGCTCAACGATGAAACATGAGAATTTTTCGCCGTCCACTTTGGCGAAGACGATGAAAATGTCGGCAAATCCGCCATTGGTGATCCACATTTTCTGGCCATTCAAGATCCAGTTTCTGCCGTCGGGCGAAAGCACCGCGCGCGTGCGCGAGGCCAGCGCGTCGGAGCCGGCCTGCGGCTCCGAGAGACAGTAGCAGGAGAGCAACTCGCCGCTCGCGATCTTCGGCAGATATTTTTTCTTTTGCTCTTCGGTGCCGAAGTAAACGATGGGCACGGTGCCGATGCCGGCATGGCCGCCGTGCGAGACGGCAAACGATGCGTAGCTCGAAAGTTTCTCCGCAATCACGGTGGACGAAACTTTGTCGAGGCCCGAGCCTCCATACTCCTCCGGGATCACGCCGCCCAGCAGGCCGATTTCGCCCGCCTTCTTCAACATTTGGGCCATCAGGCCCTCTTTGTGGAGCTCGAGCTCGGCGATCGCCGGGACCACTTCCTTGGTCATGAACTCCTCGGCCGTCTGACCGATGAGGCGCTGATCGTCGGAAAGATCGGCGGGCGTGAAGATTTCCTCGGGCGCGGTGGAGGCGATCAGGAAAGCGCCGCCGCGCTGGAGCGACGGAGTTGCGGGAGTGGTGGCCATGGCGACCTCGGGCGAAGCAATTGAGTGCGAAGCAATTCTCGCGCGTGCGCCGGAAAAGCACAATGGGCGGGGAGTACAGGTACAGAGAGCGGGCCTGCGCGTCGCGCGTCCGCGTCAGCGTTGACAACGCGGACCATTAGCGAGTACAACGCGGGGAACGTTTCGGGGCGTTTCTCCGAAGGAGACGCGGCATGACAAAAAGAGTTCTGCTCGGCGGTTTGGTGGGCGCCATCGTAGTGTTTTTCGTCAGCTCTTTTTTTCACATGGCCACGCAACTGGGCGAAATGGGCGTTCACAGCCTGCCGAATGAAGCTGTGCTGTCCGCGGCAATGCGGTCTTCCATTCCCGATGCCGGCTTTTATATTTTCCCGGGCATGAACACGGCTCCGGGACAAACGTCGGAGCAGAAGCGCGCCGAGCAGCGGGCGATGATGGAAAAATACAAAACTCAACCGGTCGGAATCCTGATTTACACGCCTCCGGGGGGAGACTTCGAGATCGGCAAGCTGCTGCTCAATCAATTCCTATTTAACCTCGCCGCGGGGCTGCTGTTGGCGTGGTCCATGGCGACCGTGGCGGCGGCATTGAGCTACCGAAGGCGCGTGTTGCTGGCGGTCGCTTTCGTGATCTTTGGCGGCTTGGTGTACACGCTGCCCTACTGGAATTGGTACCGCTTTCCGCTGGAGTACATTCTGTCTGACGCCGCGTCGTGGATCGTAAGCTGGACCGCAGCCGGCCTGGCGATGGCGGCGATCGTGAAGCGACCCAGTGCGACGATCGCCGGAAGCTGAGCGAGTCTGAATGCCCCGGCAAATAATTTCATTTCACACCGACTTCGATTTGACTGAATGTTTGCGGCGGCTCCGCGAAGGAGCCGATCCAGGCGCGCCGGGACTGGGGTCGCCGGGATCAAAGCCTTTGCTGGCAAGGTGGGACGGCTCGGAAGTGCAAATTTGGAAGCGCATCGAGTATCGCAACGACGTGCGTCCCTTTTTTCGCGGAAGAGTAACAGCGGACGGCCGGGGGACGCGCCTGGAGGGTTCGTATGATCTGCCGGCGCTCACCAAAGTGCTGCCGGCGGTGATTCTCGCGGCCTTCGGCTGCGGCGCCGCCGGGGCGCTCTACGAGATAACCATCGGCCCGGGTGCGTCGCGTCCCAATAAGATGTTTCTTCTGATTCCCGTGCTGGTGTTTGCGATCGCCGCTGCGGCGATCGCCTTTGGCGTCGCGATGATCCGCGAGCAGAAGGAATTCATCACGGACGCCCTACAACAGCTCCTGCTGGCGCGCGTCGAAACGCGCGAGTAAAGTGCGATAAACGCCTGGCATCGGACTCCCCGCAATGCGTGAGCCTGGCAGATACGAATTCGCAGTCTATGCGGCGCGCTCAAAAATTCCCGCGGCGCCCATCCCGCCGCCGACGCACATGGTCACCAATCCATAGCGGGCATTGCGTCGATCGAGCTCGCGCAGAATCGTGGCTGTAAGCTTCGCGCCAGTGCAACCGAGCGGGTGGCCCAGCGCGATGGCGCCGCCATTAACATTGACGCGCGCAGGATCGAGATTCAGCAGCTTCATAACGCTGAGCGCCTGCGCCGCAAACGCCTCATTCAGCTCGATCACGTCAATCTGATCGAGCGTGAGCCCGGCAATCTTCAGCGCCTTGGGGATCGCGTACACGGGACCGATGCCCATTTCTTCCGGCAGGCATCCGGCCGTCGCGAAAGCCAAGAAGCGCGCGAGTGGTTTCAGCCCTAGCGAACGCGCGCGCTCGGCGCTCATCACCACGGCCGCGGCGGCGCCGTCGCTCATTTGCGAACTGTTTCCCGCCGTCACCACGCCGCGTGCATGAAACGCAGGTTTGAGCTTCGCGAGAGCCTCGAGAGAAGTGTCGGAGCGCGGGCCTTCATCCGTATCGAATGTAAGTTTCACCGTCTTGGGTTTTGCGGCAGAGGCAATAGCGGAACTAGAGCCGAACCCGCTGGCCGCAGCAGCCTCGAGCGCGGTGTAGGAGACTTCCACCGGAACGATTTCGTCCTTGAATTTTCCGCCGGCAATGGCGGCAACCGCCTTCCGGTGGCTGGCGAGCGAAAATTCGTCGGCCTGCTGGCGCGTAATGCCGTATTTCTTCGCGAGATTTTCGGCGGTCAATCCCATTCCGAGATAGGCGTCCGGATAATTGTCCATCAGCCAGGGATTCGGAGAGACTTTGTTGCCGCCCATCGGAATCATGCTCATGGATTCGGCGCCGCCAGCCACGGCAACGTCGCCTTGCCCCGCCATGATGCGTTCCGCGGCGATGGCGATGGCTTGCAGTCCGGAGGAGCAGAAGCGATTGATGGTCATCGCCGATGCTTCCACGGGCAAGCCGGCGCGAAGCGAAGCAATGCGCGCGAGATTCATGCCCTGCTCGGCTTCCGGCATGGCGCAGCCGAAGATAACGTCTTCCACTTCCCGGGGATCAAGACCTTTGGCTCGATCCAGAGCTTCTCGAATTGCGAGAGCGGCGAGATCATCTGGACGCGTGGAGCGAAGCGTTCCCTTCGATGCTTTTCCGACGGCCGTCCTGACGGCGCTGACAATCACGGCTTCGCGCATGGCTCACCTTCCGCTTTCATTACGCTGCGCGGCGAGTCGCCGCAAGCGTCCATTTTACATGTGATGCTCCGGCGCGTGAAAAGGCGCGGAGCGCGCTTAGCGCAAAGCGAGCGTGAGGAGGCGAGGGGCGGTGAAAATCGCGCGGTGCCGCGCTATTTGCGGAATTGAACAGTGACCGACATCTGCACGGAAACCGGCTCACCGTCGAGAGCGGGCGGCTGGTAGCGCCATTGACGCACAGCGTTGAGAGCTGCCTGGCGCAACATGGCGGGGCCCGAGACAACCTTCATCTGCGAAACGTGGCCGCTCTTGTCAATCACCGCCTCAATGACGACGTCGCCGGAGATGTCGGATTGTTTCGCGATCGTCGGATAGACCGGCGCGGCGTAAAACATCAATTTCGGCTCTTTCACGCTGCCGCCAATTTTTACGGGACCATCGGGAACAATAGAAGGCGCCGCCACGTTGAGATTGTCGGATGTGGCGATGGCGCCGGGCAGCGCACCGTTTGCAGGCCCGGCCGAAGCGTCATACGCCGGCGCGACGGCGCCGTCAGCATTGGCGGATTGCGCGGCCACGGGATGAGCGTTGAGCGTGGCGTTCAATTGGTCGTTGGTCACCGCTGGAGCCGCGGGCTTGGCGTTGGCGGTGCGCGTCGCAGAAACGGAGCCAGCGGCCGGGGCGCCGGCCGAAACGGCCGCGGAAGGCTTGAAGTTGGAGGCATCGCTCTGCGGCTGGCGAACCGGCGCCGGGTTAGCCGCGCCGGATGCGGCGGAGCTCGAACTTGCCGATGGAGAAGCCGCCGCCGAAATCGCGGGCGTGGAGGCTGCGGGGGCGGAACTCGCGGCGTGCGGGCGAAGATATAGTGCGCCGGCCGCAGCGACAACCACGATGCCACCAATCGCGGCGGCGATCAAAAGCCAATTCTTGCGAGGTGCGGCACCGGGCACGGCCTCGGATCCAAACGGCTCAGTCTCGAGCGCTGCGCCAAGGCTTGTTGCCGGACGCGCGGCGTGAGTCTCGACAGAGGCAGCGCGGCTCGATCCGAAAGCGGCGCCACCTGTGAAGGAGCCGAATGTGCGGCGCGTGACATCTGCGGCGGCCGATTTTTCGACGGATTCGAGCGCAGACTTTTGCGCCTCGACCGAGGCCTGCGATGGCATCGCAGGAATCACGGCGGACGCGGAGTGCTCGGCGGCTTCGGAATCTCCGCGTACTTCGGAGAGCGAGACGGCTGCGGACGCATTCGGCAGCTCTGGCAAAGGTATCGCGGAAAGATCGGGCGCAGGCGCTACTGGCCTGGAAACTTCCGGCGCTTCCCGCGGAACGACGTGACTCGCAGTGCTGCTTGAAACAGTATGGCTCGCGACGGTCGCGTTGGAATTTTCCGCCGGACGCCCGGACTTGGCGCCAGTGGTGGCTGACGCCGCAGGCTGCACTTTCTCTTGGGCGCCGATGGAGATAAATGCGGACTCGGGTCGCGGGACCGGTCTCTGCGCCGCCGCGGGAACGATGAAAGCCTCAATATCTTTCGACGACGATGAGGACGCATCGTGCGCGACGGATGGCGATGCGGCGGGAACTGCAGCAGGTCGTGGTACGGGCGCGGCTGCAACCGGCGGAGCCGCGCTGGACGCTGACGGAGCTGCCGAGGATATCGACTGAGCCGGAGCCCAGGAAATGTCCGGCGTGGCGCGCGGCGCGGATGGCGCCGGTGGCGCTACCGCAGGCGAAGAGCCCACCGGCGTCGCGCGATTGCGCGGCGCGGCGGGATCCGAAGGAAAATTTACGCCCCAGTATCCCACCTGACGCGATGTGAATTCGACTTCGATGTACGCCTGTTGATTGGCATTGGCGCGAACCTTGACCACGCGACAGATCGCGTCCTGTTTGCTGCGAATATTGGTGATCACCAGCATCTGCCCGGCGCTGGCGGGCGTGACCATGCGAATCACGGCGCCCTGCGGAAAGACGATCATGGTGGTCGTCTGCTCTTCGAAAGGTTCCGTATGCGGCGTGATCCCGCGCACTACTTCCGTGACGCGAGAGCCATGCACGCGGACGGGAACTTCGAGCGAGAGCGCATCCTGGCGCATTCCACCGCTCGCGGGCCTGGCGGGCGCGGGTGGCGCGGCGCTGGGTACGACGTGTGACTCGGCAATCGGTGAGAGAGGTTCCAGTGTTTCGTGCAGCGTGTCTTTCACTTGTGGCGCCATATGATGACCCGGCGGTAGCCCGTCCCCCTGAATTACGAGCATCCCCAGAGATCCTGGGAGATGTTGCTTCAATTTTCGGGGGGTGGAGAAGAGGCGGCAATAGTACGGAAGTACCGCAAGAGAACCGAGCGGCGGGAAGGTCAACAGTAGTGACGGAACGCACCGCAGCCGAACGGAAAAGAGAATCGCGGCGTTTCGCTTTAGTTTCGCGTTCGGTACTTTGTTTCAGATTGGAGCAGGACGAAAGTGCCAGGACTAAAATCGGAAACTGCGGCGTCCCTTGCGCTTCGCTCCCGCCGCCGTGCTTCCCACAATTACTCTCCCTTGCGGGGAATGAAAATCGAAACAGGCGGCGTGATTTTGTAAACGCGCGAATAATCGCCCTGATTTACGGCCAGCCCAACACGGCCGCGCGAGTCAATGTAAAGCAACGACTGGCCCACGGGCACTTCCATGAATGTTTTCTGATACGGGATGACGACCGGCTTGCCGTCGAGCTTGACGGAGATTTTTTCGCCGAGCGAATAGCCCAGGGTCTTGAAGTCTTCTCCCGGAATGTCCGTGATCAGGCTGCCGTAGGGATCGTCGAGCGCAATCACCTCGCCAGTGATGCCCTTCGTATCTACCGTGGATGTCTTGACAGACAGGCGAACGAGTTCTTTCACTTCGGGGCCAGCCAGCGTCCAATCTTCTCCTGCGGCCAGATGCGCGGCAGCCGGCGAAAAGATATCGCGGCCGTGGAATGTGGAGGAAACTTTGTCGCCAATCATCCAGGCGGTGTTGGTGATCTCGCGCACGCCTTCCAGCCCATCGCGATCCACCACGGGAGTGATCAAGCCATTGTCAGGCAGCACGAAATACTGGCCTTTCTTGGTTTTCGCGATGATGGCTTTGCGAGAAGTCCCCACGCCCGGGTCTACGACCACCAAAAAGACTGTGCCGGGCGGATAGTAGGGCGTGACACCGCTCAGGAATCGCGCGCCTTCTTCGATCGAGTAGGGCGTCACCTGGTGCGTGATGTCCATGATGCGGACATTCGGAACGATGCCAACGATCACCGCCTTGCATATCGCCACCGCGTCGTTGGCGGTGCCAAAGTCGGTCATAAACACGATCATGGGCCGCGCGCTCAGATTGCCGGCCTGTTCCTGCCGGCCCGTGCGACGGCCGCAAGCCGTGAGAACGAAGGCGAGGGACAGCAAGACCAGAACGAAAATTGCGCCGGAGCGTCTGCTTGGTGTCATTTTGTAAGAGCTCCCTAGGGTGAACCGATTACGCCGGGTGTCCAAATCGCTTCTCAAATGCTCCTCTGTCGGGAACAATTCATCGGGAAATGCCGGCAGCGGGAGAGATCGCAAAAAAAGTATACCGCAAGACCCTGCGAAGAAAATTTACCGCGCGACGGCCCAGCGAAGCCCGATATCTGCGCGCGGAGCCACCACAATCGGCGCAAAAAAATGGGGACGCCATAAAGCGTCCCCGGACTTGCATTTACGAAAAACCGAGTAAGCCTGCCGCAACATCAGAACTGCAGGTTGGCCTGGCCGGTGGCGACGCGGCTCTGATCGACATCGAGCAACAAATCGTCGTTGAGGTCTATCTGGTAGTACACCACCTTAAAGGTCGCGCCATTCGCCAGGTAAATCGTCATCGTGCCGCGCCCGTTGGCATCGGGCGCCGACAATACGCTGGTGGTGTTCAGCGTACTCGGTTGCAGAATGTTGCCGTAATTGTTGATCGCGAGCGTACCCGAGAGCACGCCTCCCGTGAACTCCACCGAACCGATGGCGTCCGGCTGGTTCTGGCCGGGAGTATTGTGGAAAGCTCCGGTGCCGCCCAACTGCAGCGCGTAGTTGCCGTCTAGCGTGCCCGCGGTAATGGTTTGCAGATAGGCCAGACCCGTGGTGACGCGATTATTGTCGAGCTCCATCATGACGGCCGAACCTTGCGCCGTCTGGTAGCCGGAGAATTCGAAGATCGTGTTGCTATTGGTGGTCGCAACGCACGAGTTGTTGCCGACGACGAAAAAGAAATTCAGGCGTCCCGTGTTCGAATCCACCGTGTAAGCGCACTGCACGAGCGGAGTATTCACCTGACTGTTGTTGCCGCCATCATTGAGATCAAGCGCGCCGCCGCTGGTGAGATCGCCGGTACCGTTGGAGACGAACACTCCGCCCGCGGCAAACGCGGCGCTGGCGGTGGTGCCGCTCAGCGAAGTGCCGCCGAAGTTGTAGGAATATTTCCCCGCCGTAAGGTTGGCCAGGGTGAAGCCGCCAGGCGCGTTCAGGCCGGTATAGAGATCGCCGGAAAGAAACGCGAAGCCATCGGTTTCCACCAAGTGGACGTGAGTGCTGTCCACGAAATAGAAATCGAAGGTCGGCACGTGGCCTCCCATAATCGCGTTGATGTTGGTGCTGCTCAGCGTCATGGTGCCGCGGCCCGTTCCCAGATTATTGGAATCGAGTTGGTAGTTTCCGCTCAAGGTGGTATCGGGGAACGTGGGTCCGTCGTCGTCCGCCACATCGCCGTTCACCACGCCCGCGTCGTTGGTGTCCACGATGGCGAACACGTTGGGGATGCCGCCCAAACCATTGGCCGTAAATCTCCCGGCTATCGCCAGCGGTTTAAACGCGCTGTCAACTCCCGAAAGACTGAAAACGTAGGGTCCCTCGATCACTCCGGGCGTGCGGATGTTGAGGTCATTCGCGCTTTGCTGGTCGATCGTGCCGCTGCCGACGGTATTGTTGTCGTAGGCGATGAGCGTGCCGTGCAGATTGGTGGTCATCACGCCTTGCAAAGTATAGCTGCCGCCGTTGGAAGTCTTCAGCAGCAGGGTCAGCGCACCGCTCGAACTCACGGTGTAAGTGCTGGTGTTCATGATTTGAGCTGCGGTAGTGGATCCCTTCAGATCCACAATGTCTGCCACGCCATCCTGAATCGCTCCGTTGCCGCTTGCAAGGAAGCTGCCGGCGACTGAAAAGAAGCCCGCAGCATTATTGCCGGAATAGGAGAAGGCGAATGGGCCGTTAAATGAGAGCGCCGAATACTGAATCGACGCGGTGGCCGTGCCGACGTTGTCGGTGGTGATGGTGTTGTCCGTCGCGGTGACCGTGACCGAGCCGCCCGGAGGCGGATAGAGCGGCGCGGTGTAATTCCCGTCCTCGTCAATCGAGCCAACGCCAGTGGGAGTGATGGTCCAGGTCACATTCGTGTCGGGCTCTCCATTGTAGGTCGCGGCAAATGGTTGGTTGCCCCCTGCGCTCACCAGGGCGGTTGATGGAGTCACCTGCACGCCCGTTCCGGCCGTGATCGTGACGGTTGCGGTGTTGGAAATCACGTTGGTATTCGATTGCAAGACGGCCGTGATGCTCACCTGGCCGTTGTCGGTGGAGGGCACCGCTCCCGGGCCGGTAAACGTGGCCTGCAAATTGTCGGTCCCCAGGGCCGTGATCGTGCCGGTGGCGGAGTTGCCACCCGACACTCCATTGACTTCCCAAGTGACGGAGGTGTTGGTCGTGCTGGTAGCGTTATTGACCGTTGCCGTGAAACCGGTGAGCACGCCATTGATCGGCACGCTGGCGGTGCTGGGCGAGATCGTAACGCTCAGCGAGCCGTTGCCGCCGCAAGCCGAAAGAGTGAGCAATCCGGCGATCGCGACGCCCACCAGCAGGAAATAAGGAATCCTCTTTTGAATTGCGCTTCGCATTAGAGGCCTCCCTTCATCACTGGCTGCGATGAAGAGTTGCCCCGCGGCATCACCGAACGAATCGGCAGGCCGTGCTCGTTACGCAAGATCACCACGCGGCTTGAGGTGGTCAGCAAGCGAGCGAGAAACACCGCGCTGGCGCCTCCGGACCGCTGAATTCCGGTGAGTTCGATGGAATCGCCGACCGAGAGGTCGAGAGCCTTGAGGCTCGGCGCATTCAGGGCGCCCAAATCCACATTCACAATGCCGCTCAGAGTCGAAATCAACAGCCGCGTGCCGGCGGGCTGCACGTCACTCGCGGGCGCGATCTTCTCGATGGTGCCTTGAATCGTAATTTCGTCGGCGACGTTGTACGCCGCGGACTTGGCGCTGACGCGCTTGGCCTGGGGCTGCGAATTCTGCGCTCGCGCCGGCACGACGGCCACGAGCCCAAAAACCAGGGCCGGCAGCGCGAGAAACTTCCCGAGTGAATTTCTGGTCATATCTTTCACGTTGATGCTTCTCCTTGAAATGTACCGATTGATTGCGAGGATGGCGGAAAAAGTTCCAAATCTTCGCCGGACAGACTGAAGCTGCGCGCTCCAAGGCCTATCTCTGCCCCCACACCCTTACCTAACCCCCAGCCCATGCTTAGATGCAGATTTCCGTAAATAGAGGTACACAGCCGCAACAAAACTGCCGCCGTGTGCGCCCGGCCAGATGAACCGCTTAATTCCGCAAAGGCTTGCCCGTCTTCAAAGTATGGGCGATGCGCTCCTGCGTCTTGCGCTCGCCGCACAGGCTCACAAACGCCTCACGCTCGAGGTCCAGCAGGTACTCTTCCGAGACGCCTTGCGGCGCCGTCAGGTTGCCTCCGGCCAAAACCCAGGCCAGCTTGCGCGCCACCACTCCATCATACTCGGTGGCGTATTCTCCCCGAAGCAGCATATGAATGGCAAGTTTTGCCGCAGCCAAAAACTCTTCGCCCGGCACTCGGATGTCCGCGGGCGCCGGAGCATGATACCCCGCCCGGACCATCGCCAGCGCGGTCTCTTTTGCATCCGCCACGCCGCGATCGCGATTCATCGAAATCAGGTCCGAGGGACGCAGGTAGCCCAGCGTGCGGGCCTCCTCGGCGCTGGTGGATACTTTGGCCATCGCAACATTTTCAAATACCGGCTTCAGCGCGTGGAAAAGATCCAGATCCTCGCCGCCCGCCGCGTGTTCGCCCGCGCGAATCAGCATTTCCTTCGATCCGCCGCCGCCCGGAATCAGCCCGACGCCCGTTTCCACCAATCCCATATATGCTTCGGCCGCTGCGTGAATCCGCGCGGCGTGCAGGCTGATCTCGCAGCCCCCGCCCAGCGCCATTCCCTGCGGCGCGGCTACCACGGGGCGCGGCGCGTACTTGAGCGCCATGTTGACGCGCTGAAACTGGCGCACCGCCAGATGGATGTCGTCCCATTCGCCTTCCTGCGCACTAATGAGGATCAGCATCAAATTCGCGCCCACCGAAAAATTCGGCGCTTGGTTGGCAATCACCATGGCGTCGAATTCCGAGCCTAGCCGATTGACTCCCGCGTGCAACATGGCCACCAGGTCCGAGCCGATCGAATTCATCTTGGAGTGGAATTCGCAGCACACCACGCCGTCGCCCAAATCCACGAGGCTGGCCCCGGAGTTTTTCTGCACCACCGGCGTGCGGTCTTTCAACGATTTCAGAATGATGATTCCGGCGGGCTCTTCGATCGGCTGGAGCGAATTCGTCGTCAAATCAAAGTAGCGGGTAATTCCCTTCTCCGATTGATAGAAGGATTTCGCCGGCGACGCGAGCGCCTGCTTCACCAGTGGCGGCTGCGCGCGCCCCTCGCGCTCCAGCGCCGCGGCCATTTTTTCCACGCCCAGCGCATCCCAAATTTCAAACGGCCCCAGCTCCCAGGCAAATCCCCAGCGCATGGCACGGTCCACATCCACAATCGTGTTGGCTATTTCCGGCACGCGCTGCGCCGCGTACCGGCAGTTCTCGCTCAAGGTTGCCCACAGAAATTCATTCGCCTTGTCGCCGCTCTTTCCTTCCAGCGCAGGCCCGAGCAGCAAGCGCAGCCGCTCGCGCGTGTCATCCAGCTGTTTCCCCGCTTCGATGGACGCGAACTTCGCTTTCTGCCGCGGGCGATACTCCATGGTCCGCAGATCGAGCGTGAGGATTTCGCTCTCGCCGTCTTTCTTCACGCGCTTGTAAAAACCACCCCCGGTTTTTTCGCCCAACCACCCGCGCTTGAGCATCTCCTCGACAAACGCCGGCAAGCGATACATCTCACGCGACTCATCATCCGGCACACTCTCGTAAATATTTCTCACCACGTGCGCCAGCACATCCAGGCCCACAATATCCGCGGTGCGAAAGGTCGCCGACTTCGGCTGCCCGATCGCCGGGCCGGTGCAAACGTCCACTTCCTCCACCGTCATATCGAGCGCCTGCATTTGCCGCAAAGCGTTGAGCATTGCAAAGGTTCCCACGCGATTGGCGATGAAATTCGGCGTGTCTTTCGCGCTCACCACGCCCTTGCCCAGCCGCAGATCGCAGATTTCCTCGAGCGACGCCAGCACCGCGGGCCGCGTCTTCGGACCGGCAATCAGCTCCACCAGCTTCATATAACGCGGGGGATTGAAGAAATGCGTGCCCGCCCAGTGCTGCTGAAAGTCCGCGGAGCGTCCTTCGGCGATGAGGTGAATGGGCAAACCTGAGGTGTTGCTGGTGACGATGGTCCCGGGTTTACGCACCGATTCCACTCGCGCGAAAAGACTGCGCTTGATTTCCAGGCTTTCGGCCACCGCCTCGATAATCCAATCCACCTGCCCGCACCAGGCGAGATTCTCTTCCAGATTTCCCGGCGTCACCAGGCGCGCCGTCTGCGGCGTGAAAAACGCGGCGGGCCGCGATTTTCGCGCGGCGTCCAGACCCGCTAGCACAATGCGATTGCGAACCGCCGAGCTCTCCAGGGTAAGTTGCTTGCGCTTTTCATCGTCGGTCAGGGAAGTCGGCGCGATATCCAGCAAGAAACATGGAATTCCCGCGTTGGCCAGATGCGCGGCGATGCGCGCGCCCATCGTGCCTGCCCCGATAACGGCGACTTTTTCTATTCTCTTGGTCATGTCAGCGTTGCAGTCCGGACGATCAGGTTACAAGAGCAATACGGGGTGGTCAACCAGCGGAGCGCACAGCAGCTGCGCTGGAGTAGAGTAGGCGTGCAGTCGGGTGGAGTCCTCATGGCGAACGCAACCAAATGGCTGGGCAAGGCGGTGCGCGGACTGCGCTCTTTTGCCTACGGCCCCGACGGACGGCCGCGGCCGCGCGTGGGCCTGGCTCTTGGCGGCGGATTCGCGCGCGGCATCGCGCACATCGGCGTGATCAAAGCGCTCGAAGAAAACGACATCCCCATCGACTTTATCGGCGGCACCAGCGTCGGCGCGCTGATCGCCGCGGCATACGCCAGCGGCAGCTCCGTGGCCGCCATGTCCCATGAGGGCAGCGGTACGCGCTTCAAAGATTTCGGCCGCTGGACGCTTTCGCGCATGGGCATGGCTTCCAACGATAAGCTCGAGGATTTTCTCCAGCGCTTCACCACCGCCCGCTATTTCGACGAAATGAAAATCCCGCTCACCATCGTCGCCGTGGATCTCCTGGCCGGCGAGTCGGTCCATTTCACCAAGGGCGAGATCGTCCCGGCACTGCGCGCCTCCTGCGCTTATCCGGGCCTCTTCCTGCCCGTGGAATATCAGGGACAAATTTTGGTGGACGGTTTCCTCACCGAGACCGTCCCCGCGCCAGCCGTGCGCGAGTTGGGCGCCGACGTGGTCCTCTCCGTCTACCTCGAGCCCGGGCTCCCGCAGTCCCGCCCGCGCAACACCATCGAGGTGATCAGTCGCTCCTTCAACATTATTCAAGCCGGAGCTACGCAGACCTGGCGCAGGGAATCCGACATCCTTATCGAGCCCGAGGTCCGCAACGTGCTGTGGGATGAATTCGTGAAGACGCCGCAAATGATCGAGGCCGGGCACGCCGCCACGCTATCGGCCATGCCGCAAATCCGGACGCTGCTGACGCGCAGCGCGGGCGAAGCCGCCGCCGCGCGCCGCTACCGCCCCTCCGAAGATTAAGCCGCTAATTTCGCACGGCAATCGTTGGCGCCGCCGCGGGCAGTGGCGGCGCAGCGTAACTGCTCATCGCACCCGAACACACCGTCCCGTTATCGCACCACGAAAGGCTCCAGCGCTCCGCGAGCACAACAGGGAGGATGAGGTTCAACGGGACCTTCGCCTGCATCACGTCTTTCCGGCTTCGTGCGCGCCCTGCTGCTAACCCTCGGCAATCGCGCGCGTCGAATTGATTGTGAGAAGCTGAACTTCTCTTGCGATGACCGCTGCAACGCCCCAGTCATACGCAGGAGGGGTTTGGCTTCTCTTTTTTAATTTCTAGCCGCACTTCCGAATGTTCGTAGGCGGCGAATCCGAAATTTAATACCGCACGCCGGCCAATTACTCGGCCTCCCGCAGCTCCACCCTTACTGCCTGTCCGTTGCCCTTGCCACGCTTCGTGAACCACTCGCTCATCGCCGCAGCCAGTCGATCCGGCTTGACGCTGAGTCCCGCTTCCAGCCGTCCCTCGCCCACCGGCAAGGTGTCGTCAAACTCCGCCGACCCCGTAAAATTCCGCATGCAAAAACTATCCAGCCAATCCAGCGGCGCCGCTCGCCGCTCCCCCGCAATCACGATCTCCGCTCGCAGCTTTCGCGCAAACATTTCGCGCGAAGTATAACACTGGGAGAATCGTGCGGCGCCAATCCGGACAGTGCCTCGATCCCGCGTGCGGGCAGCGAGCCGGCGCTTCCCGAAACGATCTTCTCGATCCGAACTCTTGAAGAATGACTAACTCGGAATGGCGCGGGCTATTTTCAGCCAGGTCGGCGAGTTATCAGGTCGGCGAGTTATGAAGAAATGTGTGCATCACGCTAGTCTGCCCGACGACAAAAGCGGCCAACTCATAGACGTAGACTTGATGCACCCGCCCGTCAACTATCAAATCGCGCGCTACCCGGAGCGCAAGTTGAGGAGTCGGCTCGCGGGCGCGAATCGTAACTATAGCGCCGTTGCCAACTCCTGGACGGCGGACTTCGTGAGCAGGACCCCGAGCGAAATCCTATTTCTTTTCTTTCGCCGTTGGCGGCAGCAGCCCGTTCAAGCGCAGATACATCGCGGCCATCGCGTAATGATCGGCGTAGTCCACCGATACCATCGTCATCATCCCGCCGCGCGAGATGGTTCGTCCTCCATAGAAAGGCAGCGTCTCGCCGAGATTCGAGTCATCCACGTTTGCCAGGTTTGTGGTGCAGTAGGCGTAGGAGTCCTTGAGCGCGGCCACCAGCTTGTCCTTGCCGTCCGCCTCCGCGAGTTTCACCTCTGGCCGCGCGACGCCCGAGAGCTTCGAGCAGAACCCATAGTTGGCCATGGTCGCGTGAACGATCAGGTGTGCGAATGTGATTTGTTCCGGCGTCGGACGGTACGAATATTTCTCGGCGGGCATTTCTTGCGCTGCGCCGACCATGTTCCGGGCGCTCTCGGCCACATCGCTCCGCAGTTGATTCGCGATGGGATTCGATTCGACCTTAGCCGTGGCCGCCGGCGCCGAATTCTGCTGGGCGAAAGCGGGAATTGCACAACAAAGAATTGCGGCTGCCATCCAGATTCTGTAACTCATGAGGGAGTATCTCCGTTCCGAGATTTTCTTTCATCCCAAACGATAATCCTCCCGTGCCGTCCCGTCAATCGCTGCCCCCGCACCGTCTTGCTTTTCTTCCGCGCCTGCCCTACAATTTTTTTGTATATAAGTCCGATAAATATTCGTTATCAGTCTGATTTATTGGCACTTGTTCCCGCCGCCGGCCGCCATACGCCGCGCGCGGCGCTCTCACCAGCCCCGGGGAGGCCCCTTGGCAACGCCACTCGAACTTTGGGTCGAAGAATCCGCGCGTCTCACGAAACCCGATAAAATTGTCTTCTGCAACGGCTCGGACCAGGAAAACGAAGAGCACCTCTCCGGCCTGATTCACGACGGCATCCTAACCGCGCTGAATCCCGCCACCTATCCGCACTGTTTCCTCAATCGCCGCAATCCAAATGACGTCGCGCGCACCGAGAGCGTCACCTTCATCTGCACGCGCAATAAGGACGACGCCGGCCCAACCAACAATTGGATGTCGCCCGAGGACGGCAAAGCCAAAGTACGCCCCATTTTCGAAGGCTCGATGAAGGGCCGCACCATGTATGTCGCGCCCTACATTCTTGGCCCCTCGAATTCTCCCTACAGCCGAGTCGGCGTCGAAATCAGCGATAGCCGCTACGTCGTGGCCAGCATGCGCATCATGTCGCGCATGGGCCAGGCCGCTCTCGATCGCATCGGCAATACCAGCGATTTCGTTCCCGGCCTGCACGCTCTCGCCGGCGTCAATCCCGAGCGCCGCTTCGTGATGCACTTCCCCGAGGAAAAATTGATCTGGAGCGTCGGCTCGGGCTACGGCGGCAACGCGCTGCTCGGAAAAAAATGTTTTGCGCTGCGCATCGCCAGCTGGATGGCGCGCTCGGAAGGCTGGATGGCCGAGCACATGCTGATTCTCGGACTCGAAGACCCCTCCGGAAAAGTTACTTACATGGCCGCCGCGTTTCCCAGCGCCTGCGGAAAGACCAATCTCGCCATGATGGTTTCCGCGCTCGAATCGCAGGGCTATCGCGTCTGGACCGTTGGCGATGATATCGCCTGGATGCACATCGCGGCCGACGGCACGCTGCGCGCCGTCAATCCGGAAGCAGGATTCTTTGGCGTCGCGCCCGGCACCAACATGAAAACCAATCCCAACGTGATGGCCGCGCTCCGGCACGACACCATCTTCACCAACGTCGCCATCTCCGGCGATCTCGAGCCGTGGTGGGAAGGCATCGGCACTCCGCCTCCTCCGGGTCTAATCAATTGGAAGGCCGAGCCATGGTCGCCGGATAAAGGTCCGGCCGCGCATCCCAACTCGCGCTACACCGTTCCGGCAAAACAATCGCCTTCAATTTCGCCGCGCTGGGAAGACCCCGCGGGCGTGCCTATCTCCGCGATTATTTTCGGCGGGCGTCGCGCCGGCCTCGCGCCGCTGGTCTACGAGTCGTTCAGCTGGCAGCACGGCGTCTACGTCGGCGCATCGATGGCTTCCGAAACCACCGCCGCTGCCACCGGCGCCGTTGGCGTCACGCGCCGCGATCCCATGGCCATGCTTCCCTTTTGCGGTTACAACATGGCCGATTATTTCCGCCACTGGCTCGAGATGGGGCCGCGTATCAAACACGCCCCCAAAATTTTCCACGTGAACTGGTTCCGTCGCGGCGCCGACGGAAAATTCCTGTGGCCCGGCTATGGCGACAATGTTCGCGTGCTCAAATGGATGCTCGATCGCATCGAAGGCCGCGCCGCCGCCACGGAAACCCCCATTGGCATGGTGCCCACGCCCGATTCGCTCGATCTTCAGAATCTAGCCATCCAGAAAAGCGCCGTGGACGAACTTTTGCGCGTGGATCCCGCTGAGTGGGCCGAAGAAACCAAACTCGCTGCTCAATTCTTCGAGCAATTCGGCGCGCGCCTGCCCGAAGAAATCCGCGCCGAGCATCGCGCCCTGACCGCCCGCCTCCAGCGCCAAACCGTAGCCGCAAAATAACTACCCGCCTCGTTGGCGTCGTGCGCTGCGGCATCCGACTCGGACCTCTGCGCTGGCGCCGAATCGTTAATTTCCCGATTCGCGAATTTAACGACTCGCTATAGACTCTCCTCGCGGATTTTCCACGTTAGGAGACACTCAGGTGCCCAGCGAATCCGATCCAGACGGCAAAAACGAATCGCCGCTAGCGCAACCGTTCGCGTCCAGTTCAGATCCGCCGCTCGCAGCACCGCCTCGGCGACGCTGGGGGCGCCCCGAGCGGAACCGGCTGCTCCTGTGGGTGGGGA